>NZ_JBFPJI010000397.1:0-2763 GCF_040838205.1 Bacillus sp. S4 | reverse complement strand
GCCCATCCTATCAAGATGGGCTTTTACTCTTTAAATTCAAATTGTGAAGTCGCATAAACCTCTCTAACAACTGTTAAAAAGTTCTCTAACACGACAGACTTTTCATCTTGTCTCCATCCAACATATAAATTTATTTTCGGTGTATTTTCTTGAATGTCTTTATATATGACACCCGATTTTTTATAACTTTCCACCGATGATGGAACGACAGAAATCCCCATTCCTGCTGCAACTAAATTTACAATCGTTTGCATTTGGATCGCTTCTTGAACAATATTTAAACTTACTCCATGTTCCCAAAAGTAACTAATAATTAAATCATAAAAGTTAGTACCGAAATGACGAGGAAATAAAACAAATGGTTCGTCCACTAGTTCTTTAATAGAAATATTAGATAACGAAACTAAGGGATGATCTTGATGTAATACCAATTTTAAACGTTCCTCAGAACAAATTTCGGAAGACAATATTTCATTATTCTGCTTAGAACGAATAAATCCAATATGAATTTGTTTTTCATAGAGTGCTTTTATTTGCTGGTCTGTTGTCATCTCGCGTAATATGAGCTGTATTTTAGGAAAACGTTCTCGGAATTTTTTTAATATCTCTATAACGGTTTCTGTAGAATCGACAAAACCAATTATTAAATGTCCTATCTTCCCTTCATCCGCAAGCTGTGTTTCTTTAATGGTTCTATCTACTTGAAGCAACGTTTGCCGTGCACCTTCTAAAAAGATTTTCCCCGCATCGGTAAGTTCAACCATTCTTTTTGTCCGGTGAAAAAGTTGAACTCCTAATTCTTCTTCCAATTTTCGAATTTCTTGGCTTAAAGGCGGTTGTGCCATCATAAGGCGTTCTGCTGCACGACTAAAGTTTAATTCTTCTGCCACCGTTATGAAATACCTCATTTTCCGAATATCCATTTCAATCCCCCTATCATAAACAAATAATAAACACTTCGCTTTTACTTCTCTAAGGTAAATAATTTTTTATTTTCAAGTGGTACAAAACAAGGCTAAAAAACTTATCTCCAAAGTTCTTTAGCCTTAATCACTTGTTACACATTAAAAAATATTATTCGTACAACGGTACCTTTATCAACTTCTGAATGGATCTCTACACTATGTCCCAATTGTTTTGTAATTTCATATACAAGATATAACCCCATTCCAGTTGATTCTTTAAAATCTCTACCATTTTCTCCTGTAAAGAACGGTTTAAATACTCTTGGTAAATCTTGCTTCGGTATCCCGACGCCACTATCGGCAATTTCAAGTACAACTGTATTACCTTCCCTACATGCTTTCACTTTAATCTTTTCTCTACTACCTGATGAGTATTTAATCGCATTCGATATAATTTGTCCAATTAAAAATTGCAACCATTTCGCATCACTTTCTACAGTAATACCTTTATCAATTTCAAGCTCTGGATATACAAAACTCCGGATAAAGAAGCGTTTATGTTCATGCACGGAATCATTTACTACTTTATGTAGTTGTACTCTTTCTACATAAAAATCTTGTGTGAATGCTTCTAAACGCGCGACATATAATGCCATCTCTAATCCCTTTTTTAACCGATCTGTTTCCTCATTAATACTTTCAAAACGCGAATCCACTTCATCCTGTGTAATTAATTCTATTACAGATAGAGGTGTTTTCATTTGATGAATCCACTGATTCATAAAGGTTAAATGATCATTATTTTTTCTCTCTTGTAATTGCAGCTGATTTTGATAATGACGATATTGTGCATCAAGCAAATCTTGGAGTGCGGTAGATAAAACTGCAAAATCAGATTTTTGAACGGATTCATCCAAAGATTGCAATGGATTTGCTAAACGTTCATAAAAAGAACGATGTGTAAAATAACGAAATAATAAATAACTTATCATAAAAAAAGCACCTAAAAACATTGCATATAATGCCGTTGAAATATGATTATGCCCATCAAACCAATAAACTAGGAATATGGCTAGTAGTTGGATCGCTGTAAAACAAATAAGCGGTATATGATCACGAATAAACAACCTTATCATTTTTCCATACCATTATCCCAAGTAATATGTAATCTATATCCAACACTACGAATTGTTTCAATTGCTCCTTCAATATGTAACGTTTTTAACTTTTTACGCACACGTGTTGTATTTACACTTAATGTATTATCATCAACGTAAGATTCACTATCCCATAATTTATTAAGTAACACTTCTCTACTCACAACACGCGGGTAATTTTTCATTAGCGTCTCTAATAAAATAGCTTCGTTTCTCGTTATATCAATCTCTTGCCCCCTAAGTTTTAACACAAGTCTTTCTGGATATAAACAAAGACCTTGTTGCTCAATCATTCGTTCTTCTAGTTTCGGTGCATAGTCTCCGTAAGCACGTCTTAAATGACTACGAATTTTTGCCATTACAACTTCATAATGAAAAGGCTTCGGAATAAAATCATCGCCACCATTTTCTAACGCCATAACTTGATCCATCGTACCTTCACGGGCCGAGATAAATAAAATTGGACATGTGGAAACCGCACGAATTTGACGACACCAATAGTAACCGTCAAAGCTTGGTAAATTAATATCTAATAAAACTAACTCTGGTTGTTCTTCTAAAAATATGTCTAACACATTTTGAAAATCCGATACAATAATTCCTTGGTAACCGTATTTCGCAACATAAGTTGATAATAGCTCTGCAATTTTCATATCATCTTCTACAATCATAATTTTAACCATTCTTAAACTCCTTTTAAT
>NZ_JBFPJI010000396.1:0-2776 GCF_040838205.1 Bacillus sp. S4 | reverse complement strand
ATATTTACATAACCATTCTTTAACTTGGTGTACATTTTATTTCGTTAATCTACTATTTAAAATTAGGAGATGAGATTTGTATGTGTGGAATTACAGGCTGGATAGATTGGAAGAAGGATCTTTCAAATCAACATGTTATTTTAGAAAAGATGGCAAATAGTATTCAGCATCGTGGTCCTGATGCTGAAGGATTTTGGTTTTCTCCTCGTGCGGCCTTTGCACACCGACGTTTAATTGTTATTGACCCAGAAGGCGGAACGCAGCCAAAAACATTTCGTGCCGGAGATTACACGTATGCTCTTACTTATAATGGAGAAATTTATAATTTTCGTGAACTGAGAGAACAACTTCAAAAATGTGGGCATGCCTTTGAAACTCACTCGGATACAGAAGTGTTACTACACGCTTATTTAGAATGGAAAGAAGACTGCGTGCAACGTTTAAATGGAATTTTCGCTTTCGCAATATGGGATGATCAGAAGCAACAATTGTTTTTAGCACGAGATCATTTAGGGGTAAAACCACTTTTTTATACAGAAAGAAATGACAGTATTATTTTCGGCTCTGAAATAAAAGCATTATTAGCTCACCCATCTGTTCCTGCTGAAATTGATGCGGATGGCATAAATGAAATATTTGGATTAGGATTATTTCGAACTCCAGGATGTGGCGTCTTTAAACATATTCAAGAAGTACGTGCTGGACATTTTATATCTTTTACACGTGATAAAAAGGTAGTTAAGAAGTATTGGAATTTAGAAAGTAAGGTCCATAAAGAATCTATCGAAGACACATCTTCACATATTTTATCTATCTTACAAGATACAATAAAAAGACAATTAATTGCCGATGTTCCTCTTGTTTGTATGTTATCAGGCGGATTAGATTCTAGCGGTATTACTGCACTAGCGGGGAAAGAATTTGCAGCGGAAAATAAAACACTTCATACGTATTCCGTTGACTTTGTAAATAGCGCAAAAGATTTCGAGCTGACATTTGCTCGCACTGGTTTAGACGCTCCTTGGGTAAAACATGTTTCTGAACATGTAGGGACATCGCATCATGATATTATTGTGAATGCTGAAGAATTAGCAAATCACTTATTCGTTCCCCTCCGTGCAAAAGATTTACCAAGTGCTGGCGAAATGGAAACTTCACTATATTTACTATTTTGCGAAATGAAAAAAGATGCAACCGTAGCTTTATCTGGAGAATCTGCTGATGAAGTATTCGGGGGGTATCCTTGGTTTCATCAAGAAGAACTATTATATGTAGATAAGTTTCCGTGGTTAACAAACTGGAAAAACACATCTTCTCTATTATTAAGCGACATAACAACTCAATGTAATCCTGAGCATTATATTAATAAACGATTCCATGAAGCTGTTCTTGAAGTACCTACTCTTGAAGGAGAAAGTAAAAAATCCGCGAAACAACGCCAAATGTTTTATTTATTTTTAACGAGATTTCTCCCGTTCTTACTTGACCGTAAAGACCGTATGAGTATGGCTGTAGGGTTTGAAGTTCGTGTACCATTTTGCGATTTTAGATTAGTTGAATATTTATGGAACGTTCCTTTCAACATAAAAAGTATTGATAATATTGAAAAAGGTATTTTACGTAGAGCACTGAAACCTGCTTTACCTGATGATGTGCGAAATAGAAGAAAAAGCGCTTATCCTACTTCACAAGATCCACATTATTTACAAACAATCCGTAATTTAACACTTGATATGTGCAGCAATAAAAACAATCCTGTTTTCTCACTTATTAACCATTCCATATTACTTGCAATTGCTGATCAAAGTAATAAAGTGGTTAACAATTTTGAAGCAAGAAGTGCTATGGAGTATATGCTACAAGTAAATGAATGGTTAAAAACGTATCATATTCATATCGCTTAACAAAAAAGAGTTCAAGGACAAAAACCCTTGAACTCCCTTTCATTTATTAATTGGCACATTGTCTATCTTCAGTATCGATGGACCATCCAATAATAGTGGCACAATCTCTACCTTTCCACTGAAGTACATTTGTTAATACAGGCTCAATCTGTAAACAAGTTCCGTCGTGTAATATTTCTACTAAAGATTGATCATCATCAAACTTTCGTTTATCACATTCTAAAATACCATCCGTTGCCATTACAATGTGATTCTGACCTTTTTCTAATCCCCTTATTCCTGATGTAAAGCAAGGGGTATTCGCTGCAAAAACATTTTTTCTTCCTATATATTCATAGTTCTTACGCTTATTTAGCCTACCTTTTCCATTTTCCTTTTGCTCTGAATGGAATAAATACGCGAAGCAATCACCAACTGATAGCCAATATAAGAACTCGCCTTTTCGTAAACAAATTAAACATGCAAGTTCCTCATCATCTTGGTCACATTTCTCGATAAATAGCTCATCTGTAAATAACGCTAATAAATACATATGGGTATGATGAAAAGCTAAATGGATTGGATATGAAAATAATTCTTTTAGTTGTTCTTCTCTTTCTGAAATCGCTTCTATTATATAATGTATATTTTTTGTTTTATGATGTGTATCAAAAATCATAACAAATTCAAATTCTAATTTCGGATCCCACCAAGCTAGCACTGCATCTCCTCTTTCATATGCATCACTCTCTTGATTTCCTCCATATACGCCGACTGAAAGAGGACCACATTTTTCAACATGTATTTGATCTACATACATCTTTTCATGACTAATCCATTTAAATGTATTCACAGCTATCATCCTCTCTCTTGCTAAATGTATACCTTTACAC
>NZ_JBFPJI010000395.1:0-2796 GCF_040838205.1 Bacillus sp. S4 | reverse complement strand
CTTTAGTATTTATAGATGCTATATTTGTATATTTTCCATCTTCTGTTTTTGGGATTTCTAAAATTCCTTTATTTACAAGATCAACTACAGCCTTATGCTCTGAAGAATGTGTATCTACACCAGTAATTTTCCAATTATGCATAACTTTTGGCGTGTATACACCGTTCTTTACCTCTTTTAAATATGTAATAGCAAGGTTACGAATGGTTCCGCCTGTTTCTCCGAATGCATTCTCTTGTTTAGATGACCAAGTTTGTTCAAATTTACGTCCCTCTAAAGCTCCCCCTTTTGCCTGAAGAGCCTCCATTCTATACGCATTCATTCCTAGCGTCATAACATCGCTCATTTTGATTGGTTTATTTGTACGAATAGAGCGTAAATTTGTAATTCTATTTCCATATGGTTTTGTTAAGTCAATTTCGTATTTTACGCCTCCAAAGAAATCGTTCGTACTGTATTTAGACGCACGACGGTTTTTATCAAAACTAACTGTTACATCTCCGGCACGAGATGAGTTAAAATATCCTGCTGCCCATTCCATATAGTCTTTTAAATCTTTTCCAGTTATCTTATATACTGTAATTTCTCCCAAAGCATATTGATAATTATACGCAATATCTTTCTTCTTTATAGGACCAATATCCAAACGGGCATAATCATTATCAATTTGATGGGCTACTACATCCGCTTTACTGTAATAGAGCATGACTTCATGAAAGAAATCTGATAAAGGTGTCTCTTGAATCTGCACACTTGGAATACCCTGTATTTCATTTTCAGGAACAAGGTTTCTACCCTTTAATTGAGCGACTACAACATTTGCATCTCCTCTCGCATACTCATGAAAAGGTGTTAGTGTTTCTTCAAGTGTAGAATCAGATAATACTGTAGTTCCATCAGCATTTTTTACAGGTATAGCGGTAGCAGTTTTATCTTTTAAAACAAGCTTTCCATCTTGCTTTGTAAAAGTAAGGTCAATACGTGAAATATGCGTTCCATATTTATCTGGTTCTGTAATAATTACGCCATTTACAACTTCTTTTTTTACAAGTTTATGCATATGAGCCGCAAAAATAGCGCTTAGTTCCGGACAAGCATTCGCAATATCTTGAACACCAGTACCTGGGATTCCATTCTCATTTTCTAGTCCCATATGCATAACCCCTACCATTACATCTACTTTACCTTCTAATTCTTTAATTGCCTTTTTTGTCTCTTCTACTGGATTTTTCACTACTAAACCATCCAAATGATCTGTCCCTTTTTCAAAATCACTAATCATTGGTGTATTCATGCCAATAATCCCGACTTTAATTCCACCTTTTTCAACAATCGTATATGCAGGAAGAAAACGCTCTCCATTTTCCTTATAAATATTTCCTGCTAACGTCTTTCCCTTATATTGCTCACTAACTTTTTTCAATGTATCTAATCCAAAGTTAAATTCATGATTTCCAAATGCCCAGGCGTCATATCCCATTGTATTCATCGCTACCATCATTGGCGATTGTGGCTTATCGTTGAATAATTCTACTGAGTTTCCTTGAATTGTATCCCCGGCATCTACTAATATGGTATTTGGATTTTCTTGACGTACCTTCTTTATAACCGTATAAAGCTGCGTCAAACTTCCACTCATATTTGCTCCATCAAGCGCATAATCCCAAGGCATAAATCTACCATGAATATCTGCAGTACCTAACAATGTAATATTAACATCAGATTCCTCAGCCTTAGAAATAGCTGGTTTGACTGTTACTGCTGTTACAAGAAGCATAAGAATAATAAAATAGCATACATAGTTCTTCCATTTCATTTTTTGCATAATAACAATATTTCTCCCCTTTTTGTACTGTCATAAAGTTGCTTGAACTTTAAAAATGTAACTTATTATTCGGAAAAATTCAACTGCAAAAATAAAGAGAATAAAATGCATATATCCCCTAACAGAATTGTATTTTATCGTTTTCTGACAAAATACTTCTTGCTCAAACGTGTGAAGAGTGCTAAACCAACGGTAGATGTATATGTACTTCCAAAAATAATAACCCCGCTCTCCACTTAAGACGGGGTTACACTTATACAGCATATCGGATTCAGCATTTTTTCGAATGTTCGTTTCCTCTTCAAGAGTAAAATCTGCTAGTTTCGTATTTTCTTCTGATTATTGGTTGCTTTCAACTAAATTCATCATAATTTTAATCAGGACTTCTATTTTATCACTCGAAACCTTGATGCTATCCCAAATCGCTCAAAAAATAGATAATGATGTTTACTTTTCAACTCCACAAAGCAATTTTATCTCTTTAATTTGTTCTATATGACGCTGTTCATGCAAATAGATCAGTTCTATCCACTGATCAAGAAGTAATTCTCCAAGAGCTGGATGCGTCACTGATTTTTTCGCTAATATAGATTCATCTTCTATTGTACTCAGGAAACGCATCAATTCTTTTCTAGCGTTGTTTAACAAATCAACCATTTGCTGCACTTCAAATGCTTCTATACTTGGTTCAATCATTTCTGGGGCTATAAATTTTATCGATCTATCTAATACAATAGTGTGAATTTCTTTACGCTCATTTAGGATACTATCCATCTTTTTTAATCCCGATGAAATAACTGTTATAACTCTCTCATCTAATAAAACTAAATGATGACAAACTTGTGCTATACTCCATTTATCCTTATCTGGTTTTCTATTAAATTGAGCATCACTTAACAAAGTAATTTCCTCAAATAATTGATTTCTCGTTTCATAAAACTTGTCATTTACAAATGTATTCATGTGAATTC
>NZ_JBFPJI010000033.1:0-20874 GCF_040838205.1 Bacillus sp. S4 | reverse complement strand
ACTATCATCCATATTCTTATAATCATGTATTAATTCATTGACCAATGAATGCCATTTTGGCGGAATAATGTTTTCCAATGCAGGATTATTTTCAATTCCTTCTACTATTTCATCTATCTCTTCCGTCTCATCCTCATAGTTATATTTACTTAGAGATATGTGTTTGAATTTCATTGAATTCTTATAATGCGCCAAATCATACGGATAGTGATTATTATCTTTTAAACTTGTATCATCAAGTTCCAAAATTTTCGCAAGCGCTGCCGTTTCAAAGCTCCAATACCCTACATATCCAGGTTCTTTATGTGCATTTTTCCATTCATAATCATAATGACCTCTAAACCATTCTTTCTCCATATACGTTTTCAATCTTTTAGATGCTTCTTTCTTATCTGTTTGTGCAAGTTCTATAATTTCTCTCGTTTTTGCATATGGATTGTCTTTATAATATCTATTCGTCATTTTTGTGTATCCGATATCACTAGCGCATACGAGGAAATCAATTACTGCGTCGTTCATATTTTTTTTATCAACTATCTTTTTTAATCTTTCTATATTCTTTTTATCCGTTTCTAATAGAATCCCTAAGGAAATCACCCACAGCATATATATATATCCAATTTTGTGAGTACCTGTATACTCTAAATCATCCAATGCATTATAAAAATATGCTTCCATTGTACTTATGTCTTCTCCTAAAGAATACATCGCCCTAATATCGTTCATCTCATGTATAAAATTCGACAAATGATTTTCTAATATAATACTTTTGTTATCATTAGGATATCTTTGAATACCATTTTTTTCATCTTCTTCTAAACTTTTAATTTCTTCTCTATTTTCTTCAATAAACTCTTTATGATATTCTATTCCCCTTTTACATTTTTCTTCTATACATAATTGATCTCTCATTCTATTTAATTCCTCCTAGCTTCTAGCTTATGGCCATTCTCCAACGATGTTACCCTTAGAATCTATCTTAAACGTTTTAACCTTTCCACTACTATCAACTTTTGATAATACTCTTTCAACTTTACCTTTTTGCAATGCTTTCGTAATCTGTTCAGCTAATACTTCATCTCCCTCAACAGCTTTTAATATTCTACTTTTTCCAGTTTCAGAACCTTTCAACCAATCATTTGACATTTGTCGTCCATCTTTAGTTTTCCCTAATTGTGAACTGCCAAATTTTGCTTCATCAATAACATATTTGATCTTTGATTCTGCATTTGTATTTTCGTATAATCCATCAATTCCTTTTACTATTTTATCATTTATGCCTGATGGTGCACTTTTTCCGACTGGCTTTAGATCATATCCAGCATCTTTTAAACTTTGATTATTCAATAAATTGTCACTTGATTTGATTTCACCATAATTACCTTTTTGCTTATTTGTAGCTATTTTTGCATCAAAATTATCTACATTTGTATTTTTGTTACTGCTAGGTTTACCGTTACCCGTACCCTATGTTGTAATCTTAAACCCTCACAATAAAAAAACAAACCATGTAAAACCTTATTAAACTACTTCTTTTTCTTCTACTACCGGCAACTCATAAGCTTTTTTATATTTCATGATGCCATATACAATGTTTACAAGTCTTCTCATAATACACACCAAAGCCTGTCCTTTTGTTTTGCCCTCTTTAAGTTTCTTTTGATAGTATGCATGAAACACTGGGTTTCTAAGTAACTTACTTCCTTTCGCTACTTGCACCTGCTGTACTGCTAAGTTATAAAATAAAGCGTGTAGCGCCCTGTTTCCTTGTTTGCTTTTGTGTGTCTTACCTTTCCCACCAGAACCAAAGTAAACAGGCGCAATCCCCGCAAATCGTGCTAATTTGTTGGCATTTGGAAATCGCCTTACATCCCCAATTTCTGCAATTAATGCTGATGCCGTCACAAGTTCTATTCCCGGCATCGTTTCTAATTGATAATCTAGTAGTTTTACTAGCTGTTTTAATTCTCTCTCGATGTATTTCATTTCTGTCTTTTTAAACTCAATATCCCGTACAATACTTCTTACTAAAAAGTCTCGTGTTTCTTGATATTCCTTCATTGTATGTCCATCTTCTTTTACAAGTTTTAATATTTCGCTTGCTTTCTTTACTGAACATGTATTGTTGCTAACATCTAATAAAAAAGCTGTTAATTGCTTTATATTTGCCCCCTCTAAACAAGAGGGTGACGGATATTGCTGCCAAAACGCTAATGCTGTTTTTCCATCTAACTCTGAGAAAAACTTTTTATAACTTGGATAATGGTGGTTTAATTGAATATGTAATTGGTTCTTTAATGCACTTTGTGCTTTTACTAATGCATTCCTTCTTGAAACCAATTGTTGTATCGACCAAAATAAATCGTTTGGCTTTGCATCTGGCAATTGATTAAATTTGTTTACCAATATGCGTGCCACACATTCCGCATCCCAACTATCATTTTTTTGTATCATCACTTGACTTTTTCGTTCTAAAAATGATAAAGCTGGATTTACTTCTTTTACTACCTGTTCGTGATCTACTAAATATTTCGCTAATGCTCTTCCATAACCACCAACATCTTCTAAACCAAATACAACAGTTATCCCATCACACACATATGTCTCTACTTCTAATAAGAACTTCGAAAATGCAGATGGTTTATTATCAAATTGTATTTCTCCTAATTTCTCTTGCCAACAATTAATAATAACAGCCGTATGATGTTCCTTATGTAAATCTACTCCTATATACAAATAATTTTGTCTATTATGCATAACTCATCCCTCTATTCAATGATTTTGTCATATATAAAAATGTCGGCAACCTTAGTTCGAGCGTTCATCTTCCGATGCGCATAGGTACGCAAGCCTATCCATTTTTCATAACTCTAGTAGTATGTATAGTAAAATGAGCTAATTTTTTAAGTGAGTTTATAAAATAATTGCTGTCTCCGCATCTATTTCTAATACTTTCTGTCCTTTCTTTACTCTATAACCAAACATCACACCGCCCCCCGCATATCCACCTTGTTCTGCTTTTTTCTTTCTGCCTCTACTTAGCTTTAATGCAATCTCAAGACGTTGATATTGATCTAATAGCTCTAACATACCATTCACTAAAAAGTCATTCGGATCGTGTGCATATATACTGTAATTTGGTTGTTCAATTGCTTTCACATCTACCTTGTATTTCTTTAGCTCTCGTTGTATTAACACTTTTGCCATATCAGAGCGCCATAACCGAGATGTATTTAGTACAATAACTTTGCTCACTTGATGATATGCCATATCAGACAATAGCTCTTGTAACCCCTCACGCTCAACTGTTAACCCATCTTCATCTACTGTCGCTCCGCTAATTCCTTTATCTTCGTATATGTGAAGCAGTTGTAGTTTATTTTCAATACAGTACCGCTGAATTTCTTCTACTTGATACGTTAGGCTATACCCTTCACGTACTTGCCCTTCCGTTGAAACTCGTACATAACCAACAACTTTCTCCCCCATATCAAACTCCCTCCCGTTACAACAATTACAATCCCTGTAACGTTTACCCGTTTTTTGCGGATAACGTGTTCGTAACGTAAATCCGTTAAAACGTACTTTACGATGACTTCAAAAAATAATACAACCCTTAATTTTTACAATAGTTTTTTCTCTAGTAGTGTCGTACGCTGTACAAAGCCACTACAGTCTATAAAATTTAACACTTAATACACTTATAAAATTATACGTGTACCAACTTATTTCTACGCAAAAATGCAAAAAAGCACTCGTTGCCATAATTGACAATCAAGTGCTTTAAGTTCATCTGTTTTTAAGTAGCATAAATTTGTAAGTTTTGTAGTAACAGTATGACACCTTTTATATGTCGTGACAACTACTACGTTAAAACTTACGAGCTTGTACGAGTTCATTACTTTCATGTTCATTCCATGTGTTTATATTCGCCGCCCAATAAAATGCCATCTCACCTAAGCTCGTACTTCGTTTTCTATTCTATCATTGCACATAGTACTCTATGATGGTACAACCATCATGAAGTACTTACTTTCAAACGCTTATTTCATTTTCTAAAACACTAACCTTTATTCTGCTTTTTAATCATTTCCATCCCATTCATAAATCTCTTAATAGAATCCTCATTCTTCAATAATTCACTTAAGTATAGCAATACATCAAACTCTTCAGGGTCTGCATCATAATAAATCATTCCTGGATCAATAAAAGGCTCATAAACTATATTACAGATATTTTGTCCTCCTATTGTTACACTAAAACATCTTTTCAATTTTGAAACATAACTATTTATACAAATTAGATTTTCTATAGATGTTTCAAATGATTTTCCATCATAGAAAAAAAATAGTTTGTTATCTTTAGCATAAATACCAACTACCTGTCCATCTTCACTAAATCCTCCGACGCCTTGTCTAACCAACTGTACTTTATTTTTTTCAACTACTGAATATCCGCTAGGTTCTAATATAATATACGTCCCTGTCTTAGAGTAATTATTCATTATTATCATAAGTTATCCCTCCTAATGCTCTAATCCTAATAGTGTGTTTATTACATCATCTTTTTGCATCGATTTTTGAATTATAATTTTCCATACTTGTTCATCTGATTCATAAATTCCTTTATCAATGTACGAATCTTTTATCTTATTAAACATACTCTCAGCTGTTGGTCCTATTGGGTTACCATATTTTTTTATATTTCTTTCCTCTAAACCGGCTCTCTCCTCAGCAGTCATATTTTCCCTTGCTGCATTTTTTTGCTGATTACGTGCTTCTACAACATGTTCAGCTATATTTTCTTTAGAAAATCCTTCAGATGTCATTTTTTCTATATCACTTTCTAATTGTTTAGATGCTTCAAGATAATCTTTTCTTACATTTTGCATTTCTTTTGTCCATTCAACATTTGTAAAGTCATATTCTGGTTTATTATATGCAGTACCCTCATTTGGTAAATATCCATATGCTCCATTATCATCAGCATGTATCTGTTTAAGTACATCGGGCTTTACTTCTTCTAAAGGTATTCCCTCACCAGTTTTACCCGTACCCTTACCACCATCTTTAGACTTCGCAAACTTATAATAAGCTTCTATCAATTCGCCTTGTGGTATTTTGGTTATGATAGTTCCACCAACACTAGAGAATGCATAAGAAGCATCCCTCTTAAATGATTGTAACATTTCAAGCTTAGGCTTCAATTCTTTTGCTAGTGTTACTGCATTAGCAATTGTACTTATTCCACTTGATGCTTTTGCTCCTTTTGCGACATGACCGATTTTATTTAGTCCCTTATCGCCCAAAAATGCGGTAGCTACTTGCGTTAATATATAAGTAGACAATTCAGTACGGCTCTCTGCATCTCCATCTATCATATCTCGTTTTATTTTATTTGAAAATGCATGCCACATATTTTTTGCAGTCTCATCCAAATGGAAAAGTGCATAGGTTACATTAATAAAAGTTCCTATATCCATATTACTTAAAGCTACTGCGGACTCGATTTCATCTCCAATAGCTTTCCCAGATCCTCTTTGAACAGCTTCCCACATCTTTTTCACTGTTTCAAACATGCCAACTATACTGTCTGCCGCATCGTCCCAAGCATTTCTAACCGGAGATTTCTCCTCAATTATGTTATTTGTTTCTATATCCTTAATTGACTGATCGGTTTTTCGGGCTGTTTCTTCTATAATCCCCTGAATCGAGCTCACCCAATCCATATTCAATCCTTGTGTACTAAACGTCCCACTTACAGGACTAAATCCTTTCCCGCTTTGCACTTCAGCGAGTCCGGCTGTGATGCTAGCTGCTAATTGGAGGGCGGTGCTGTAGTTGCTGCTGGATGAATGATTGAATTCATATAAATGCTCTAGTTTTTCTTCCAGTTTTTTTCTCATTGCACCTAATACCGTTACAATTGCACCTACTCCGGGCATTGGTGTAAGTACTTCTATTGCTTCTATACTTGTAATAGATTGATTAATTCCCCGTATTTGTTCTCTTATTTCTTGTTCAATCACATCTGTTGAAGCAACTTTTGCTTGGAACTCACTTGGAAATGCCTCATTTTGGCGAATTAATTCTTCACATAAACATATGATTCCTTGCGCTAATGGCCGAAATGTTTGGACAAGGTAGGCTTTTGCACTACTGTATGTTTGTCCTTGTAATACTGTATCTATCGCAAAAGCATCAATAGATTGAATGGCTTGTTCCATACTTTGAATCGTAGCATTACATATAGCGTTCATACTTTGAGTTTGACTTTGTACTTCTCCCAAATACATGTTTAAACTCATGTATTGACCTCCCTTTGTAGTTGCTGCTGTTCATAGGAAAGGTCGTTTTCTTTCTCACTGAGATGCCGTTTTTCTTTAAGCAACGTCTCTTTTTCGTTTTCTAATTCGAATGTAAGTTTTCTTTCATACTGCCTGATCTCTTGCCGCATATTCGTAAAAAGGTGAAATACTTCTTTGTCACCATGCCAAGTTTCTAGTATTCGGTTAAATAAACGATTGCTTCGATTTTTCCATTCATGAAAACTAGCCTCAGCTCGGTCTTGATTTTGCAGCGCAATTCGGTTTTCATTTTGTTCTTCAAATATACTTCGTAATTTTTGATTGCATTGACTTATTTTCGTTTCAATTTCTTGACTCATCTTTTCTCCCTACCTTTTCCCCTTTACGTAGGCTGTTACATTATTGAAAAGTCTTTTGAAGTCCGTTATCCATTTTCTCAAATTCATTTGATACGGAATGGATATTATCAATCGTCTGTTGAAAAGCAGCGCAAAATTGTTTCGTAATGTGTAAATTTTGCTGATTTGCTTCTTGTGCTTTGAAGTTCACAGATAGTGTAGTACGCGTTGCCTTATTTATAGTGCGACTAGTAGCACTTTGCATTCTATCTGAAGCATTTCTCATTTTCGTTGCAAGTTGCGTTGCCGTATGCAAATTACTTTGAAATTCTCCCATCACTTACTCCCCTCTACCTTTTATTTTCTAGAAAATTATACCATGGAAAAATATCCTAATAAACCGAATGTTCGAATTTAACATACAATTCACCACTGTCATTGAAGATAAGAGCAAAACTTCTATTTCAACATAACTGTACCGAAATTAGATTCTACTTATACAAAAAAAATGACCTCAGCTTTTTGCTAAAGTCATCTTTTTCACCATATTATTTTACTAACGTTCCATTATAAGCTTTTATATCAAGCGGAGCAGTTAAAAATTGTGCTGCTTTACTAACGAAAGATGTGAAGTGTTCACTCGTATTATGACTCGCAACTGCTTCTTCATCTTTCCATACTTCTACCATCGTATAAACATTTTCTTTTTCTGTATCTTTATATAAGTCATAAGATACATTTCCACTTTCTTCTCTTGAACCATGGATGAGTGGCTGAATTTGTTCTAAAAATGATTGTTGTTTTTCTGGATTCACTTGAAATATTGCGTGAATAATAATCATGGTGTTTCCCCTCTCATATCTCACTTATTTCTATTTGTATAAAATTACTTCCACTCAGCAACTTTTTCAATTGGAAGACGTACTGATGGATAACCACTGTCAGCAGCTTTTCCGATTGAAATTAACATAACTGGTACGTGGCGTTCTTTATCTAATCCGAATGCTTCTGCGATTTGGTCTTTTTCAAATCCACCAATTGGGCAAGTGTCATAACCGTGAGCACGAGCTGCTAACATAAATTGCATTGCTACAAGACCACCATCAATTAAAACTGTATCTTTCATTACTTCTGGCGTAACCATTGAGAAGTAACCTGAAAGTTTTTGCATTTGATCTTCTTTTACTTCAGCTGGCATTAAACCACGCTCTACTGCTGTACCGTAAATTTCTTCTGCGTTATCAAAGTTGTTTAAGTCACCAAATACAGCGATCATTGCTGAAGATGTTTCTACTTGAGATTGATTGAATTTCGCAAGTGGCGCAAGTGTTGCTTTTGCTTCGTCACTTTCAATAACTAAGAATCTCCATGGTTGCATGTTTACAGAAGATGGTGCAAGTGTTGCTTCTGTAAGAATTTCAGTCATCTCTTCTTTACTAATTTTCACTGAAGGATCGTACTTACGAATTGAACGACGTCCTGTTAAAATTTCGTTAAAATCATTTATTTTTACTGAGTTAGTCATAGTTGTATTCTCCCTTTTTTAAAGTTCTTTTATATTTTCTTGAATGCGGTCTAACATCGTTAAAAGATTGTCGCGCTCTTCTTCACTTAATCCTTTAAATGCTGAAGTAGCGAAACGCTCTTTTTCCTCTTGATACACTTGAATTTTATTTCGCCCCTCTTCTGTAAGAGAAACTAACGTAATTCTGTTATCATCTGGATTTTTACGTCTTGTAATCATTCCGTTTGCTTCCAGCTGTTTTAAATGCCTCGTAATCGCGGCATTATCAATATTCACTTCTTGCTGAAGTGCTTTTTGACTAATTTCATCTACTTCATATAACTGAAGTATAAGCTCTAGTCTAGATTGACTCATACCCGTACAACCTTCAAACTTCGAACTTACTTCTTTATTGAGGAAGTGTAATTTATATAAAATTATTGCTTCTTTTGAGCATGAACTTGTCAAATTACCCCTCCTTTACGTCCAAACCAAAAACGTTTGATGCATCAATAGTTGATATGTCAATTAATATAATCTATATCGATTTATAATGCAAGCATTTTGTTTTTCCTGTTTATTTTTTTAATGTTCGCCTATTAATATTTTTCCAAAACAAGGGACTTTATCACATTACAAAAAATGTTAATTGCATTATAATAGTACTAATTTAAGTGACTGGAGAGTGATCGTAATGCGGCAATACACAAATAGAAATGAGGAAATAAAAATGGAAAATGAAATGAGGATATTTATATATGACAACAATAAATATAGGGATTGTCGCGCACGTAGATGCTGGCAAGACGAGTTTGACTGAGCGTATTCTTTATGAAACGAATGTGATTAAAGAAGTTGGCCGAGTAGATAGTGGTAATACGCAAACTGACTCAATGGAATTAGAAAGACAACGCGGAATTACAATTAAAGCATCTGTCGTTTCTTTCTTTATTGATGATTTAAAAGTAAATGTCATTGATACACCTGGACACGCTGATTTTATCGCTGAAGTGGAACGATCATTCCGCGTTTTAGACGGTGCCATTTTAGTTATCTCTGCCGTTGAAGGTGTGCAAGCACAAACGAAGATTTTAATGCGAACACTACAGAAACTAAACATACCGACTGTTTTATTTGTAAATAAAATAGACCGTAGTGGCGCAAATACTGAAAAAGTTGTGAAACAAATAAAAGCAATTCTTTCAAAGGATGCATTCCCCTTCTACTGTGTAGAGAACGAAGGAACAAAGGAAGCTCGTATTATTGAATATAAGTCATATGACGATTGTATTGAACGATTAGCACCATATAACGAATCATTGCTTGAGTCATATGTAAATAACGAAATAATACCGGACGCACTATTAAGAAAAGAACTCGAAAAGCAAATACAGCAAGCAAATGTGTTTCCTATCTTTTTTGGTTCAGCAATGACAGGTATTGGAGTAACTGAATTACTTGAAAATATTTCAGCCTTAATTCCAGCTACTAAATCGGCACAAGATGAAACATTATCCAGTGTTGTTTTTAAAATTCAACGCGAATCTTCTGGGGAAAAGATTGCTTATGTAAGAGTTTTTTCTGGTTGTTTACACGTTAGAAAATATGTTGATATTCAGCGCAGTGAGTCTCTGTCACATAAAGAAAAGATTAAAAAAATGTGCATATTTCATAATGGAAATGCAATTCAAGCTTCTACTGTTCAAAGTGGAGAGTTTTGCAAAGTGTGGGGACTTACGAATGTTAAAATTGGTGATATTATCGGTGAACGGACAGATTATATTAAAGACATTTACTTTGCCGAACCGCAAATGGAAGCAGCAATCGAGGCAGTTCCTAAAGAGCAAATTCATGATTTATACGCTGCACTTATGGAGCTATGCGAAGAAGATCCACTCATTAAAGTGTGGAAAGACGATGTTCATAATGAACTATACATTCGCCTTTTCGGTGAAGTACAAAAAGAAGTTATCGAAACAACACTTTATGAAAAATACAATTTACAAGTTACTTTTTCAAATACGCGCGTTGTATGTATTGAAAAACCAATTGGCATAGGGAATAGCGTTGAAGTAATGAGTGAAAAAGAGAATCCTTTTTACGCAACAATCGGCTTCAAAGTGGAACGTGGTGTGCTTAACTCTGGTATTACGTATAACTTAGGCGTTGAACTTGGATCACTACCTTTAGCATTTCATAAAGCGATTGAAGATACAGTATTTCAAACGTTAAAACAAGGTTTATTTGGATGGGAAGTTACTGATATTATCGTCACGTTAACACATACTGGTTATGCAAGCCCTGTTACAACAGCGAGTGACTTTAGAAACTTAACACCGCTCGTATTAATGGCTGCTTTAAAGCAAGCTGAAACATGTGTATATGAACCATTAAACGAATTTGAATTAACTGTTCCAGAGCACGCAATTAGTACCGCAATGTATAAACTAGCTGCGATTCCAGCAACTTTCGCAGAGCCTATATTCTATAATGACTCTTACTATTTAATAGGATCATTACCTGTTGCGAAAACAGAGAATTTTAAACGAATGCTCCATTCATTTACTGAAGGAGAAGGTATCTTTACAGCAAAGCCAACTGGTTTCACAAAGCTGACGGCTCCCTTCCCTACTCGAAAACGTGTTGACTTTAATCCGCTAAATCGGAAAGATTATTTACTTCATGTGCTGAAGGCTTATTAATTAACAAATAGAAAAAAGTGCCCTCTTGTATGATATTTTCTTTACTAGAGGGCACTTTTTTTAACAATATCAAGGTAGAGCTGGTTCAAACTCTCCTGTGATTGTTTGATATCCGTTATTGTTCTCATATTCCTGTTTCCGCTCTAACCCGAATTTTTCCAAAATAGGAAGGTCGTTTGTTGAAAATACATAACTATTTTCTAGCGCAACGTGTTCGTGCCATGCCCAGTTTGGTACAACAAAGAAGTCTCCTTTCGACCAGTCAAAGCGAACACCATTAATAATCGTATATCCTGCCCCTTCATGCACATGATAGATTGATGCATGCGTATGACGATGTGCTTTTCCTTTGAATCCCTTCGGCAATTTTTGCATCCAAGCTGCAATCGTTGGACACGCTGTTTCACCGTTCGATGGATTTATATATTCAACAGCATAACCATCGTAAGCATCTGGCTCAAAACGACTTAATCCGTTAAGTGCTGCTTCCGTCCCTGACCATTTGTAAGAACTAAGTGGAGCTTTCTTTGCATATCGGTCCGAAACCGGCCGAACCATTCCACCTCCATAACGCTGAGCAGTATAATTGTCCGGCACGTTTGGCTGTTCAATTTTTTCCGGATACGGCTCAAAGAAGGTACCGCCGAGATAATAAATGGTCGGAATATCAAGGCAATCCATCCAAATCATCGGTTTGTCACCTGTGTGACCATGTCCATGCCACAGTCCATTTGGAGTTGTTAAAAAGTCTCCTCGTTCCATGAAAATACGCTCTCCTTGCACAATTGAGTAAGCCCCTTCTCCTTCCATGACGAAACGTAGCGCATTTTGAACATGCCGATGTGACGGAGCGGTTTCTCCAGGTTGTATCAATTGAACCGCTGCATATAACGTTTGGGTGGTCGATGCCCATCCCCAAGGTTTTCTATAATTAAGTCCAGGATTTTGAAAGTAGATGGCCCTGCGTTCTCCCCCGCGGTCTGGTGTAAATATTTGCGTCGCCTCTGTTAACTTCTTTTGAAGCAATTCAGATTTCCAAAGGTACGCTTGTGCATGAGGCTCAGGTGTATGTTTCATTAAATCTGGGATCGCGTTCCAAAGTGGTCCGAGATGATATTGTTCTATATCACGATTGAAATCTTGTACGAGTGTACTTTCAAAAAAAGCATTTTTTTCCGCCATTTTATTTGCCTCCTTTATTGCTCATTAAATTTACATAAATTCCGCTCGATTTGTTTATAATGCTTTTCTGTATGTTCTACGATGAGGTGATTCACGATAAAGTCAATCGACTTATTATTGAAACGAGGATTGCGACTTGGAGCCTGAATATTTAACTCTTCGTCTGTTAATGTGCTCAGTACATTTTCTATGATGAGTGGTATAGAAGACAGCTGCTCTATGACTTCTTCTATAGATTTTTTGTTTATATTCTCTTCTGAAACTGCTTGTAGACGTACTTCATCTGTTAAACCGCGGCCCCATACGTTTTCATGGTTTACTTTAATATTGTTAATTTCTTTTGCCCAAT
The DNA here is from genome assembly GCF_040838205.1 of Bacillus sp. S4. Lineage (NCBI taxonomy): Bacteria > Bacillati > Bacillota > Bacilli > Caryophanales > Bacillaceae > Bacillus > Bacillus sp. S4. The sequence continues at coordinate 8,492 of NZ_JBFPJI010000033.1, read as the reverse complement.
ACGGGATAGCTTCCGCTACATGTGTAATAATTTGCATAATTGACCATTCATCTTCTGAAGGTTTCCAATAGATGATTTCCTCTGGCAAAGACTTAACAATAGTCTTGATCTTATCGATTGATTCATAAACAGATTCGGCTGCGTGGATTTGCAAGCTTTTCGTCATAGTACTGGCACCTCTACTGTTTGTCTTACTCTATTTTCAAGTACGCCTACTCCATCAACTTCAATACGAACGATATCTCCATCTTTAAGAAATACTTGCGGATTACGTGCAACACCTACCCCACCTGGTGTACCTGTTAAAATGACATCCCCTGGCTCTAGTGTCATTAAACCGGATAAAAACGAAACGAGATATTGTACCGAGAATACTAAATTAGCAGTATTAGATCGCTGACGTGTCTCTCCATTCACTGTTAAGACGATTTCCAAGCCAGATGGGTTCGTTAATTCATCTGAAGTAATTAACCATGGTCCCATCGGAGCACTTCCTTCAACTGTCTTCCCTTGAAGCCATTGAATCGTACGGCGCTGAATATCACGATAAGTAATATCATTCGCAATTGTGTAACCAGCTACATATTGGAGGGCATCTCCTTCTGAAATATTTCGAGCACGCTTCCCGATTACAAAAGCAAATTCAGCTTCGTAATCTAGTTGTTCAGAAATCGGGTAATGTGGAATATCATCTTCTGGACCGATTACTGTATTGGCAAACTTCGCAAAGATGACTGGAAATGCAGGTAAGTCGCGTTTCATTTCCAAAATGTGTTCACGATAATTGTGACCTACACATATAATTTTTCCTGGCGAAGGTACTGGAGCTTCTATTTTCACTTCACCTTCTTCAAATACCAATTTATCTCCATGGTTTTTCATAAGCGCATAAGCGATCGCATCTTTTGCTAAATTCATACTTTCCGTTCCACCTTGTAAAAATCCATTCATATCCTTTGGTATATACGCCTCTGCAATTTGAGCGGCCCGAAGGTTTCCTTCGCTTGTCAATTTCGCTTTAAAAGCAGCATGCAAATCAATCAATTTCCCATTTTCTAAAGCAGCAATTCTCGTTTCTCCATTACGTGTAAAAGTAACAAGTTTCATAGTAATCTCCCTTTCCTTTAAATGAATGAAAATTCTACCCTGAACGATAGTAACGTATAACTTTCCGGCCCTACTCTTTGTTATAAAAGATAAAAAGCATTTCCTTCTGGACCAAGTGGTACATGTCCCATTTCTATTAACTCTATAATTGGGAGAAATACATTTTTTTCTTCAGCTAATTCAGCAGCACATGCAAGAACACTTACGTACATCGCATGCCCAACGAGAAATTTCACTATTTTTTCCTCTCCTAAAATTTCGAACGCTTGTTTATAAACACCATGAAAGATTGCTTCTGGTACTTTATCTACTACATCTACAAGAAGTTTTTCGTTACCAGCGCGTACAATTTTTTCTTTCAATTGATCTGGCACTTCTGCTAGTGCCCCCCATAAAGTGTTACCTTCAAATGAAATCCGCCCAATGGTCTCATGTAATTGTTTTCTTGAAATCCATTTGATTTCATATTCACTAACGTTTAGAGAACTCATAAATTGATCTATTTTCTTCTCGGCTTCTAGATTTTGCTGTCCAATATTCCTATACCAGTTCATCGTCATTAACCGCTCAATCATTCCATTTGTAGAACGGGCATGAGAACCATACTTTTCTTCATTCATGAATTGAGACAAAACCATTTCTTATCGCTCCTTTCATCTTGTTCACGTTACTCATCTAAGTATTTTTATAATTTTAATATTTCGTTGTCAGTTCAGGAGGTCCAAATTTTGGTCCGTATGGTCCCTCATCAAGCCATCTTCCAAGCCTTGGAACGATAGATACCATTGAGGCTGCAATGTCGCGTTTCATGTTCATTTCAGGAGAATTCCCCTGAAGGTGATGAAGCGCAGTAGTTGAAGCATCACGGTTCCACTTCGCTGCAATTCGGCGTTCGTTTGCAGCTGCTTCAATCGCGTATACCCGCTCTTCTTCAGAATGAGATTGTAGTGCTTTCTCAATACCTCTCGCAGCAAGAACAGCATCTGGAATTCCAGAATTTAATCCACGTGCTCCGAATGGGGCGAATAAGTGTGCTGCTTCTCCAGCTAGAAGAACACGACGTTTTTCGTCAGTAAATGAATTTGCCACTACTTGATGGAAACGGTAGGAAGACACCCACGTAATCCTCTCAGCGTACTTAGCATCCATTACTTTTGGCAACCATTTCTTAGCACTTTCAATATTTGTATAATCATCTGGATTATCTGACTCAAGTAGTTGTAAATCAATACGCCATCCACCTTTAAACGGAACAAACATTACATTTCTTCCTTCCATTGCTGGATGCTGGTAATGGAATATTCTTTCTAAAGGAAGTGGATCTGTTTCATCTTCTTTTGCATCCACGACGATAAAAGTATCTGCCGTGCGTGGGCCTTCAAACGTTAATCCCGCTTGCTCTCTTACGATTGAACGTGCTCCATCACATCCAATTACATACTGCGCCTTTAAGATTTCGTCATTTGTGATTGTAAGTTCTACTCCAGAGTCTGTAATGTGTAACTTTTTAACTGGAGCATCCCAAAGGAATTCAACGCCTGCTTTTATACATGCCTCATACATATGCTTTTCGATCTCATCTTGATGAAGAGCTGTGAAATGAGGCAATCGGTTATAATTAAGGCTTTCATCCTTACCGTAATTTCGTACATATACTTCTTTCCCTTTATAAAACGTTCGTTTTACAGGCCAAATAATTCCGTTATGAGCAAGTGTGAAGCCAAGGCCTTCTGAAGTCTCCTCCAGTAGTTTTAACGAAGCACTATGCAAATAGATTGCTCTACTTCCTGGGCGTGGTCTCCCGAATGAATCTGCCTCTATTACTAAAGTTGATATCCCCTTCTTTTGTAATGCAAGTCCTGCTACAAGTCCTACTGGGCCCGCACCAACAACAATGGCATCATATTTTTTTTCTTTTCCCATCAATATCTCCCCTTTATTAACAATTTCCCATTATGATATCCTTGCCTGTTCTTCTTTAACTCTCTACCGTTTTTATCTCCGGCATCATCTTCCTCCGAATATCCTCAGGTATTGGATGCGCTTTCGCTTTTTCTTTGAAAGAAGTCCATGCACGAGTTTCATAACCTTCTGCCACAACCCGTTCACCTTTTACAAAAACATGCTGAATTGTAAAAACTTTATTATGCAATTCGTTCACAGTACTTTTCACAACTACTTGATCTTCAAAACGAAGAGGTGACTTAAATTGGCATTTTGCTTCTAGTAAGGGCAAACCAATTTGTTGTTCTTCGTAAAGTTCGACTGAAGGAAAACCAATTTTTTTAAAATATTCATGAGTTGCTTCATCCATCCATTTATAAAAATTAGGATAATACACAATGCCCGCAGCATCTGTGTCTCCCCATCTTACTTGGAAAGTATATTCTTCCATTATGACTTCCCTCCTCTCTATCAAACTGTTGGACTAATATTAGAAGATACTTGTTCTCTCAACTTCAACTTTTGAATTTTCCCACTTGCTGTTACAGGGAATTCATCAGTAAAGATCACTTTCTCTGGTAGTTTATAAATTGCCATTTTCTCTTTAAGGTAGAGTTTCATTTCTTCTTCTGAACTTACTTCTCCATTTTTTAACCGTATGACCGCACATGCAACTTCCCCGAGCACTTTATCTGGAAGACCTACAACTGCTGCTTCGATTACTTTTGGATGTTTCATAATGACTGCTTCAATTTCCTGTGGATAAACGTTTAGCCCACCTCTTATGATCATCTCTTTCTTTCGCCCTACGAACCTTAAATATCCTTGGTGATCAAGAGTACCTAAATCTCCTGAATAATACCAATCTTCATTATCCAAAACCTGTTTTGTCTGTTCAGGCATATTATAATAACCTTTCATTACTCCAAATCCCTTAACTGCGATTTCTCCCACTTCCCCGGGCGGAAGCGCTACTCTATTTTCATCGACAATTTTCAATGTTACTCCTGGGATAGCCTTTCCAAGAGTTTCAGTTATATTCTGCTTTGTATCACCATACGAGGTCATCGTAATAGAAACCGTTTCAGTTATTCCGAATGATTGGCAAAGGTTAATACCCATCCGTTCTCGTATCTCCGTCACTGTTTTTGCCGGAATAGGTGCGGCGCCAACTAATCCGGCACGCAATGAAGATAAATCATATTTATCAAAATCCTCTAATTCTAGTTCTTTTATAAACATTGTTGGTACACCTTTTTGGATGGTTACCTTTTCTTGTTCAATTAATTGTAAAGTTTCTCGCGGACGGAATTTTTCTTGTAGTATCATTCGTCCCCCCATCGCTACTGCACAAAGCATATTAATTGCCATACCGAAAATATGAAACAGTGGTGCTGAAATAATAAATACATCATCTTGTGTACAATGCAGCTCTATTCCTATCGTTTGTGCAGATTGTACAACAGCACGGTGTGTAACCATTACACCTTTTGGGGTTCCCGTCGTTCCTGACGTATATAATATACAAAACAAATCATGATTCACATTTATATTTACTTGTTCAATATCCTTTGTTTCTGTACGCATTAACTCCTCATAGGAACTGAGATTCTCTTGCGGAAACCTTACTGTAATAGCTTTTTGTACCATAGTAAGTACTTTTTCAAAACCAAAATTCTTTTCAAATTCTCCGGATGCTATTAATAGCTTTGGAGCTGAACTTTCCAATATATATTCAATTTCATATGATTTATATTTGGGGTTAAAAGGAACGATTATCGCTCCTAATTTTGCTGCCGCAAAATAGATTACTACTGTTTCAGACCAGTTTGGTAGAGATACGGCGATACGGTCGCCTTTACTTACTCCTAGTCTCTTAAATGCAGTAGCCAAACAATCTACTTCATTTTTCAATTGTTTGTATGTAATTCGTCTCGTTAAATCATATATCGCTTCTTTTTCACCATAAGATGAAGTAACAGATTCTAACAGCTCATACACCGCTAATAAGTTCCTATTCTTTTTCATTCTCTCACTCACTTTCTATCGTCTTACCTACTAGCTCGCATTTTTTATCCCATACTTATAGCAGGACAAACGATGTAGGAAAACCAGGAAGGACTCTCCCTGGTTTTTCTAGTACAACGCTTCCCAAATCGCTGCAATTCCTTGCCCTCCGCCAATACAAACAGCGGATACCCCATACTTTCTATTTCTTCTTCTTAATTCATAAATTAAGGATAGAGAAATTCTTGTTCCGCTCGCAGCAAGTGGATGCCCTATCGCAATTGCCCCTCCATTTACATTCGCTTTATCAAGATCGAATCCTAATTCTTTTTGACAAGCTAAGTACTGCGCAGAAAATGCTTCATTGATTTCAATCAAATCTAAGTCTGCTAAAGTTAGATTCGCTTTTTCTAGTGCACTTTGAATAGCTGGCACCGGTCCGATTCCCATATACTTCGGTTCTACTCCAACAACAGCCCAAGAAATGAGCTTAGCAATCGGTTTTAATCCTCTATCATTTGCATAATCACTAGATGCTAATACAACCGCCGCTGCACCATCCACCATTCCGCTTGCACTACCAGGAGTTACTACACCATTTTCAGCAAAACGGGGTTTTAACTTTGCTAATTTTTCTAGGCTCGTATGACGGATGTGCTCATCTTCTTCAATGATCTGTTCTCCTTTTCTTCCTTTCACTGTTACTGGAACAATCTCTTCTTTTAAATACCCTTTTTCCCTTGCTAAAAGAGCTCGCTCATGACTAGAGAGTGCATGCTGATCTACTTCTTCTCTCGTTAAATTATATTTTGCAGCCAAATTCTCGGCTGTTTCTCCCATCGTACATTTACCATACGTATCATAAAGACCATCCCATAACCAATCTTCTAAAGCCGGACCGCCGAGTGGACTTCCCCATCTCATTCCAGGTATTACATGCGGAACTTGGCTCATGTTCTCAGTTCCTCCGGCAAGTGCAACGTCTGCTTCTCCGCAAAGAATATAACGAGCTGCCGTTAAAATAGATTCAACACCAGTTCCGCAAAGACGATTAATCGTCAAAGCTGGGACATGAATAGGTGCTCCGGCTTTTAATCCAACATGCCTTGCCAATAAATGTGCATCTTTACTAGACTGCTGAACATTACCAAATACAACTTGATTAATATCTTCAGCAGATATAGAAGCTTTTCGTATTGCTTCCTTAGCGGCAATTGCCCCTAATTCTGTTGCATTTAATCCTTTGAACGATCCCGAAATTTCAGCGAACGGAGTCCTAGCTCCCTCCAATAAAACAATCTCTTTCATATCCCATTCACCTCATTATTTCCCTAAATAAACTGGTTTTCTTTTTTCAACGAATGCTTGTAATCCTTCTTTACGATCATCTGTTGCAAAAGCATTTCCAAAACAGGTGCTTTCAATTATTAAGCCTGTTTCAAGGTCAGCATTACTGCCTACATTTACCGCCGTTTTTAACATTTGAAGTGCTACTGGTGGTTTTTTTGCTAATTTATACGCCCATTCCTTTGCAGACTCAAACAACTCTTCCGCAGGTGCTACCTTGTTGACAATATGTAAATCGAACGCACGCTGCGCATCAAACATATCTCCGAAATAGAGTAATTCTTTCGCTATACCTTGGCCGACAATCTTTTGAAGACGCTGTGTACCTCCGCCTCCAGGAATAATTCCAAGTCCTACTTCTGGAAAAGCGAATTTTGCTTGATCCGAACAAATGCGCAAGTCACATGCGAGTGCGAGTTCAAAACCACCGCCAAGAGCTAATCCATTTATCGCCGCAATAACTGGTTTTGACATATTTTCAATTTTGCTAAATACCGTTCGTGAAGTCTTATTCATTTTGTTAACACCGACAAGATCAAGTGCTGCCATTTCATTAATATCAGCACCTGCGACAAATGCCTTCCTTCCGCTTCCTGTAAGAACAATTACTCGTACTTCTTCATTTACCTCTAGTTCACCAAATAGACTAGAAAGTTCATTAAACACTTGTGTATTCAACGGATTTACAGGTGGTCGATTAATTGTAACGATCGCAACTTTATTTTCAATTTCACAAATTAAAAACTCATAATTCATAACTTAATCCCCCATTCTTTATTCATAATCATAAAAACCTGCACCTGTTTTTTTGCCGTGTCTACCTGCTCTAACTAGCTGTTTTAACAGAAGCGGCGGCGCATATTGATCATTATTTAATTCTTCTTTGAAGTACTCCATCACATGATACCCAATGTCTACACCTGCAAAATCTTGAAGTGTAAATGGCCCCATCGGATAATTAAGACCGAGTGTAACAGCTTTATCAATATCTTCTGCAGAGGCAACGCCATCTTCTAGCAATTTAATTGCCTCTATAAATTGCGGAATCATAATTCGATTCACAATAAATCCTGGGGAATCCTTTTTTACTTCAACTGGTTCTTTCGAAAGTTTTTTAGATAACGCTTTCAATTCTTCGACTGTTTCATCACTCGTTCGATAACCACGAACAACTTCTACAAGTTTCATAAGTTGTGCAGGATTAAAGAAATGCATACCTGCCACACGTTCCGGACGATTCGTTGCTGAAGCAATCTCTGTTATAGACATAGATGAAGTATTTGTTGCAAGTATAACCCCTTCAGGAACGATTCGATCTAGAGCTGCAAACACTTCCCTCTTCAAATCTAATTTTTCTAATACGGCTTCAATAACTACATCCGCATCCTTCATATCTTCTAAAGTTGTAGTGAGTCGAATTCGGCCAAGCGCCTTTTCTTTATCTTCTTCCGTCATCTTTCCTCTTGTAACACTCTTAGTCATAAAACCATTCATACGTTGTATTGCATTATCTAAATAACGCTCTTCAATATCATGTAAAATAACTGTAAACCCATTTAATGCGGCTAAATTTGCAATGCCAGACCCCATAGATCCTGCACCGACAATACCAATTGTTTGAATCGCCATCTTTCATCCCCCTGTTCATTTTTTTAATATTCTGTAAATAAATTATATCTATATCCAAAAAGTTTTTGTATCTACACAATGTAGGAAAAATATATATTTCTTTCGTACATTTTTAGGGGTGTTCTTATGATGCAAATCCAATTGAAAAGAATTATGATTATTTCAAAGACAAAAAGTGCGCGCCTCTAAATATATAACTTTTCCTTGAGGCGCGCACTCTATGATGTAAACATTGCAACTATATGTTAACGTTCTTTACCATTTGATGAAATAACCATCTATACCAATAAAAAATCTGTTTCTGATACCCTCTCATTTTGTTCGTAAACATACTCATAGACAACAATATTCCTCATATTTACGATTTCTAATATTTGTTCTAACTGTTTTAAATACTCCCCACTTTCACAAGAGCTTTCTTTGTGATTTCAATATAAACTATGGTCTAAGACTAGGGG
>NZ_JBFPJI010000394.1:0-2799 GCF_040838205.1 Bacillus sp. S4 | reverse complement strand
GTTAAAAACTAGTCCACTAGCTTTTATTCAAATAACGTTTTTGTTCAACTGCCTTTTTTTAATCTCCACGCCTTATCAAAATATAATCTTATATATCTTTCTACTTATTATGATGCAAGTGTCTACACTAAATTGTTAGACAAGCATAAAATAAATTAAGTCTAATAATAAAGGAAAAATAAATATGCAAAACCGTTACATGCTTACAGTCAAACTCACCTCATTTAACGAGACAACGCTGACTGGCATTACTATAGAAGGTATCACGCTGACAGCGAACGTCACGTTAAGAACAACCTATCATCAAGCGATTCTCAATCGATTTCCCCCTCAGGACCCAGTTCGTCCCCTAGTCGTGAACTATAACGTAGCCGTCAAATCTGGCAGAAAATCTGCTATCTTGAATGCCGTGACGCAGCTCGCGAATGCTGGGGTAAGCGCGCAGGTTCGTCTGGATTCCTGCAACAATACCGTGGCATCCTTCCGTCCCGTTCCCTCAATAATATAAGTCAGATACCCGTCACAATAGGATAACGACTGTGACGGGTACGAAGCTGTTCGAGTGAATAGCCCTCAAATTTGTCCCGATCCCATTTCCCTTCACTCCTTGAATATTTTTTCAAAACCAATACATACTATTTTCAAGCCGCCGTATCCACGGCTAATACTTCTTTCTTTTGTTACAGCAGAAGCAGGTAGATTCGTCACTTATCTGCTTTCTCTGTATATTTTTTTAAATATCGAAAAGACTACCTACAAGCTGTTTGAACTAGCAGCTTCACTCTTCTTGTAATGGGAAAGCAATTTATCACAATTAGCTAACTCATTCGACTCACTGGCAGACAACCAAAATTGTTGTCTGCTTTTTGTATGGAATTTTCCATTTTGCATATACTACTTTTGAGCCTGTTTACCAATGCAAGCCATTTTGGTGTTTTGAATTCCGACTAAGCTTTTTTGTTGCATAGATTATTACATCTTTGACAACACTGGTTAAAAGCGCGCTTTCTGGTTATTCGTAGTTCTAGTCCAGAATAATTTTTCTCCTATAAAGGACAGTAGGTACGACTGCTCGTCCTTTTTTACTTATATCGCATACTCTCCCTTTTGACAGCTATGAACCACATTGCCCTCTTCATCGAATTAAGCAATTTCCCAATAAGGGTGGCAGTTGTACACTTCTATTTCCCCATCGAACAAAACGAACAAATTAGTTTTCCAGTTTCCAACGATCGTACCCCACTTGCCAGCTACATTTACTCGCATACCCATGTAAGCAAAATGTAGATTTCGGTGGTTCTGCATTTTCTTGAAAGCTTTTTCCGCGCTGTACATCTGCTTGATGTCAAAAACACCTTCGTTCTCGCACTTTACAAACTTCATGAATTCTGTCATTAGCATTTGATATCTCTTTAACTTTAAGGGTATATTCTCATGTCTTACCCAATATGCAAGAAGATGCAGTGAAAACATTCGCGAAGAGTATATTTTGATATGTGTTTGCAAAATGTTTGCAAACACATATCAAAATGCTCAAAAGCATTGATTTAAAGGCATCTATAGCACATTGAAATAAAACATTACATATAAACTCATATAATTTTAGTGCACCTTTTTTGAGATTGGAATATATTTTGTAAAATACGCCCCCACTAGCAACAATATGATTGAGACTAGCCAAGTAAAAATACCGCCAAAATGAAGCCAATATGCAGACAAATTTAAAATTGCAATTAAAAAGCAACAAATAGAAGTTAATGCACTTTTTAATCCTTTTATCCCCGCTTTTTTTCTTTTTTGATAAGTTATATACATCGAAGCGACTAGAAAAAGGATTAGAACAATTGGTAACATAGCTTGTAGCAATGGCAATCCCTCCTGTCTATTCCCACCCCTTCATTTTACCATCTTATTCCTTTTTAATCTTTAGGAGTCATTTCATTTTTCTCTTCTCTCCAAAAGTCAGCATAAGTTTTATTTTTAAAGTTCACATTCACTTCGGTAAACGGAAGGATTTCTCCAACTTTCAATGAGTACCACTCGTTTAAAAGTGGCGATCCGAAGCAAATATTCAATGTACGATCCTGTAAATCAAATAATACAGAATGCAAAGTCCCAAACCACTCTTCATAATTATGCACCGTCACCCCGATAGGATATTCTTCTTCTACCAATCCTTTTAAAGATTCCATGCTCACCTGTTCATTTCGATTTAAATGCTCATGTAAAATGTGATATCTTTTTGTAGATTGTTCTAATTTCCTATTATTTAATTTCTGAATAGGTGAACTGACTGCATGGTTTGTTGATACGATAAAAGCTTGGCTTTCCTCATTAATTGTTGTTATTGATTTATGCCCGTCAAATATTTCAATATGTGCTGCGTTTAAAGAATCCGCTACAATTATATTAATATTACTTGCTATAGGCATTTCTTTTATTAATGATGTAGCTTCCTGCGTATTTCTACATTTCTCCAATATTACTCGAATTACAGCAAAACATTGCAAACCATTTACCATCGGTTTTCTTAAACCTTCAATATTCCCTACAGGTTGACCACATGCTGAAAATGTAATAGATAACCCATGCTCATTAACTCCTTCTGTTCGGCCAAAATATTGAGTAGAAAAGCCACTATGTGCATATGCACCTTCAACATGCGTCGAACAAAAACGCATATCATCTATTTTGGGTGATAAATCAAAATTTCTTAATACATATGTATGCTTTAAATCAGTTTTTTTAGGTAATACTGCACAATGACTACAACCTGCTTTTAATAGTGTCTGATAATAA
>NZ_JBFPJI010000393.1:0-2814 GCF_040838205.1 Bacillus sp. S4 | reverse complement strand
CCATATGGGGATTGTGATATCGGAAAAGATTGGAATTATGCTTAATGTATGATTTTATAGAAATGTAATCAAAAAAGCATGCCGAGTTGATATGGGTTCATGTTAATAATTTATTGGAGTTAAAGTGGGCCCCGGCGGATTTTCCAACCGTAGGAGTTTTATGTTTGAAGTTTAAAAATTAAGGTCTGAAATAAGAACTAATGAGACAGATTTTTATAAGTTATAAACTATTTTGAAAGTAGTTGTATGACTCCGGTGGCTCGGGCTCATGATCTCTACCCTGTCAAGGTGGCGCTCTCCCTGCTGAGCTATGGGGTCCCAACAAACGGACGGTACAATCGCTGCTTAATAAACGGTTAATTGCAAAGTACAGGTTGTGAGGGTTGTCCAAACGGTGCGGTAAAGCTAACAGAGAATGGACTTAATGTGTTACGGGCGTTAGGGTAATGCGAGGATATTGATTATATATGGGGGTAAATAAGCTGAAAAACATTGAAGTTCTAAATAAATACATTGAAGGGTTTTCTGATGCTCTCCCTACGTGGTTAAAGCATCTAATCGAGGCAGAGGAGATACATCAAAACTATGAGAATGTACAGGTACTTGGTGCATTAAAGACAGATGCGGTGTTGTACTATGTACACCGTACGCTGCAAGTGTTAGATGGGTTGTCTTTAGATGAAGAAGCGTATCATATTATTGAAAAGGTACTAACGTATAGTGAGCTTGCAAAGGTAGGCTCTTTAAAACAGCGGGAGCAATGGAAGAAAAACGGGATTAACCTATTGGTACATAACGAGGGTTCTGCTGATATCTTTAGTAATATTCAGTTTATCGAACGTATAGAGACAAACTTAAACTCTACAGAGTATTTATTTGTTCGAGATTTAATTAGAACACATGGATTAATCGGGCAGTATATCCGCGGGGAGGCTCGTTTAGATTCTCATGTTGATTTGATTAACACGTATAAAGAAGAGTACGGAGACGCTAGGTTAAAGGAGATTCTATACTATCTTAACCAATGTATTATTGAGGGCGTATCAAAATCCTTGTGGAGTGAAGTAAAGAACGATGTGAAGATTACAATTGATGGTCTGTTTGATGGTTATGTGGAGCCATTTACTTCTCGCATACATAGACTCACGCCAAAACATAAGGAGTCAGCATTTGAAAAAGATATAATTATGGGGAGCGAGAAGAGTGGTGTTCAAACCTTCTTATCTGATAAGGATTTGTGGTATGTAGAACCGTCTATGCATGCTCTTAGCTTCGAGGATATCTGGACAGTTTTTGTTATGTTAAAGAACGAGATAGGCACTGGAAAGGTTCAGCATATCCATTTCGAGAAATTGATGCAGCAGTTGCACTATGATTTCAAAGGCGAGAAGAAGGACAACGTGTATCGTAAGCGGGTTATTGAGAAGTATCTACGGGAGTACCGTGAGAACGAGAAGCCGGATACAACGCATGTTTCTTTTGAGGCTAAAGTCGATGAAGATATGAAGACTGCGTATGTGTCGTTTCAGTTTTCTGCTGTAGGTGAGGCGTTAATTACCTTCTGTGTAGAGGCAGAAAAGATAGATATGATGCATGCTCGGGCAAATGTGCTGCTGTTTGATTTCTTCGGGTTACGTAAGGATGCGTATGATAGATTCCATAACGAAGAAGTGTATCTGGAGCATATGAATAGTTCGGCTGATGATAAACGAATTATTCTTGATTATATAAAGGGAGATACGGTTGTAGATGTCGGAGCCGGTGGTGGTGTCATGCTAGACATGATTGAAGAAGAGACCGAGGATAAACGAATCTACGGTATCGATATTTCCGAAAACGTGATTGATACGTTGAAAAAGAAGAAGCAGAACGAGGGTCGTTCTTGGGACGTCATTAAAGGGGATGCAATCAACTTAAGCAGCTCGTTTGATAAAGAATCGGTTGATACGATTGTATATTCTTCTATCCTTCATGAGCTGTTCTCTTATATCGAGTATGAAGGTAAGAAATTCAATCATGAAGTAATTAAAAAGGGTCTGCAAAGTGCTTATGAGGTGTTAAAGCCAGGAGGTCGTATTATCATTCGTGATGGCATCATGACCGAAGATAAAACGTTAATGCGTGTGATTCGTTTTAAAGATGCGGGCGGAATGAAGTTCTTAGAGCAGTATGTCCATGAATTTAAGGGGCGTATAATCCAGTATGAGGTACTTGCAGACAATACAGTCAAAATGCCTGTTAACGATGCGATGGAGTTCTTATATACGTATACCTGGGGCGAGGATTCCTTCGTTCATGAGGTGCAGGAGCAGTTTGGAATCTTTACACCAAACGACTATAAGGATTTCGTAAAGGGTATCTTTGGAGATCAAGTAAACATCATTCAAGCTATGAACTATTTGCAGGATGGATATATAAATCATCTAAACGAGAAAATTGAGTTTAAAGATGAGTCTGGGAATGCAGTTGCGCTACCGGATAGTACGTTCTTTATGGTTTTAGAAAAGGTGAAGTAATGGGTTATTGGTACAAGTAAAGTATAAAGGGATAAAGGGCAATGAAAATCTTAGAAATGCAATACACAAAGGAAGATAAAACATCTTTACAATCTAGGGTTGTCGAGTGCTGATGATACGTTTTGTTTATTCATTTTACCCCCCAATATTTGTTAATTCAATTATATAAGACAGAAAAATCGCTGGGAAGCGGTAAATAAGACTGAATTGTATAAAAATGAGGTTTGATTTGAAAACGGCTTTCCAAATCGGTTTATTTTGCGTTTTAATGAAGAAGTTAATACAATAGGTCTTATTT
>NZ_JBFPJI010000392.1:0-2829 GCF_040838205.1 Bacillus sp. S4 | reverse complement strand
ATTTCTATAGATTCATAACCTACTATTTGGAAGTTCTTTTTTGCCCATTCCTCATTAACTAGTACTCCCATGGTACCTATTTGTAAATTCTTTTCCAATATAGACGCAATCTTAATAAGCTGTGGTTCATGCCCCTGTGATTGAACCTTAATTTTATCATTCAATTTTATTCCTAAGTAATCGGCAGTCCTCTTTGAAATAACCCCTTCACCGTTTTTAAGAGGTTCCTCTAAACTTTTTCCTGATACTACTTTTATTTTTTTTATCTGGTTAAACACAGTTGAATCTATACCGGAGACTTCCATTCTTTCGGGATTAATATTATTTTTCCGCACAAAGTCATACCATTCTGAATCAGACTTTTTAAAATCGTAATCAACTAATTTAGATTTTGTATCCGTTGCAATAGCTGCTGTATTTTGTACACCTTTAATTTGCTTTATTCTTTCTAACCATTCAAAAGGAATTTGTGCATTCTCTCGACCTAGCATTGGTACACGAATAGATAAATCGGCTGGCAGACTTTTCTTTATCCCTTGCCTCATACCTTCCTGCATTGAATTCATATACATACTTCCCACCAACGCTAACATAAATCCAAAAGACAATATTGCAACTGAAATCGCTGCTTTTTGTCTATTACGTATCACGTTTCGACTACTTATGGAAGTTTCTATACGAAAGACGCGTTGGAAAGGTTTAGTGATTATTGGTGTAATAACTCGAATGATAAACGGTATAGCAAACAATAAACCTATTACAAATAAAAATGCACCTATAGGTCCAATATTTACTTTAATTAACTTTTCTAAGAAAGTTGCACAAGTTCCAATGACAATACCTACTATCGCTACAAAGAAGCTAATTATACTTATTTTCTTTTCCTTTTTATTGACGGACAAAATCACAGGCCTAAAAGCTTCTACAGGAGGAATTTTTCTTATAGACATCGCTGGAATAATAGCCCCTATAATAGACATCATAATTCCTACAATAAAAGTTGAAATTAATAGGCCCCAGGAGATTATAAAAGTCTCACTATCAACAGTTGCCCCTCCTATCCACCTATTAATCAATCCTGATACTAAACGATAGAATAAAGTACCCATTGTAACTCCTATTAAGGAACCTATACTACCAATTATTAAAGACTCAAGTAGGACTACACCTATTATTTGAACAGATCCACTTCCAAGAGCACGTAATAAGGCCCATTGTTTAAGACGATCACGTACAGATAGGAAAAAGCTTCCCATGACTAAAAGAGCCACAACAAATAGGGCAACTCCACCTAGTCCCCAGATCAAAGGTTTCATTACATTTAAGCGTTCAAATGCCTTATCAACATATAGGCGTTGATCAATTTTCACACCACTTAACACACTTTTTATTTCCGAAACTAAAAAGGCTTTTTCATTAGCATTAGCCACTTTTAATTGCACTAAATTATATTTATTTTTCAAATTCAATTCATTTTGTAACCACTCAATAGGAAAGAATGCAGTTTGCTTCATTGCAGACATTGTTGGCGGATTAATAATACCAACTACGGTTACTGTTTTTTTATTAAAAGGTGGAAAAGGCATTTCAATTTTTTCACCTAATTTAATCCCATTTTTCTCTACATAGGATTTTGTAATCGCAACTTCTGCCCCTTTTTCTGGATATCTCCCTTGATCAATCTTATATGCACGGATTTCAGGTGAATTTGGTTCGACTCCCCAATACGCCGGTTGGTTTGAAATTTCCGGTTTATTAGGTATTACATATGGTATTAATACCTTTGATACAGTTTTAAGGCTTTTAATATTCTGTATTTGATCTACTTCTTTGTCATCTAAATATTGATCATTTTTCATATAACCGAATTGCAAATTGTAGTCACCGTAATTGTTCTTAACTTGCTGTTTTACTGTTTCTTCGACAGAATTATTTCCTAATAACAACATTGTGGCTAACATAACACCTAAAGCTGTACCAAGGGCAATAAGTGATGTTCTTAATCGGTTTTCCTTAATTGATTTTATAGCATATTTAAAAATCCACATTTTCAAAACCTCCCATTCTATTGAAAGTGTGTGTTCATTATTTCTTGAATACGCTTAACTTTCTCTGAAATTTTTTCGTTAGTTTCCTCGTATTCATGAATTATTAAACCATCCAATAGAAAAACAACTCTGTCCGCATGAGCTGCTACAAAAGGATCATGTGTTACTACAACTGCCGTTTGATTTAAGTCATCACAAGCATTCCTAAGTACAGTAATTATATTTTTACTGTTTTCAGAATCTAATGCTCCTGTCGGTTCATCTGCTAATATAATTTCAGGATCATTAGCAAAAGCTCTAGCAATCGCTACTCGTTGTTGTTGACCTCCAGAAAGTTGAGAAGGAAGATGTTCCTCCTTGCCTCCTAAACCAACAATTTTCAAAAGTTTTTTTGCTTGATTTGTGGCTTTTTGTTGTTCGACATTATCCAATAATAAAGGAAGGGTAACATTTTCTTCCGCATTAAAAATAGGTATTAAGTTAAACTGTTGAAAAATGAATCCTATTTTCCTTCTTCGGAATAGTGCCAATTCTTTTTCATTCATCATTGAGATTTCTGTATCCCCTATTTTAACTTCTCCTTTTGTCGTTTGATCTATCCCCCCAAGTAATTGCAACAAAGTAGTTTTACCTGAGCCACTCGCACCCATGATACATAGGAATTCTCCTTGCTTTACTTCAAGATTTACCCCTTTCAGGATGTTTATCATTTTCTTTTCAATGAAAAATGATTTCTCTAAATTCTTAACTTCTATAATCCCCATAAATATCTCCCTATATT
>NZ_JBFPJI010000391.1:0-2831 GCF_040838205.1 Bacillus sp. S4 | reverse complement strand
CTTTACCACCTGTGGTTTGGCTACCGCCATAAATTCATTAGTAATACTTTCTATACGCTCAATCTCTGATGATACTATATTTATATAACTCTGATTATTCTCAGTTTCCGTTGATTTTAGTAATTGCATAAACCCTTTCATTGCGGTTAATGGATTATTAATTTCATGAGCCATTGCAGTCGCTAATTGTCCTACGACAGCAAGTTTTTCAGATTTCCGTAGTAATTCTTCTGTTTTTAGCCGTTCAGTGATATCACGAGAAATACTCAGGAAAACTTTTTTACCATTTAAGTTAAAAACACGGACACTAAACTCAGTTGTTATTATTTTTCCTGTTGGAAAAGCATATTCATCTTGCAAAGTGAAGGAAGTTTGTCCCTCTCTAATTTTTTCTAACAACCTTACAATCATTTTAGAATCTTGTGGTACTACATTTGGAAATGGTAACGATAGCAGCTCTTCTCTACTATATCCAAATCTTTTACAACCAACAGGGTTTACCTCAATGAATCGACTTGGAACATGATTTTCATTCAGCTCTACTACATATACTGCATCAGTTGCTTGTTCGATTAGTGCACGGTACTTCATTTCACTATCTTTTAATTGTTGGTGTAATCGATGTCGTTCTCTTTCTGCTTGTTTTCTTTCAGAGATGTCTCTACATATTGCAGATAAAGCTATCACATTTCCTCTTACGTCTAGTATAGGAGAAACTGTCAGACTGACATCAAGAAGACTTCCATCGTTACGTCGTCTAACAGTTTCTAATCTAGTAATTACGGATTCTCCTGTTAGAATTTTCTGAATATCTTTAAGTGATTCTTCCATTAAGAAATCTGGTACACAGGGTAATCTCTTACCTATGATTTCTTGTAATGACCATCCAAATATCTTTTCATAAGCTTTATTTGCTTGTAAAATATGCCCTTCTCGATCAGAAATGGTAATAGCATCTACATTATGCTTTATAAATGATTCTAGTAATTCTTTGGTAGCTCTTAATTCTGATTCTACCTTTTTCCTTTCGGTTATATCGACTGTAGAACCAACAACTTCAATAACTTGTCCATTTCGTTTAATCGGCCTAAGTGCAATAAGAATAATCGTTTTATCATCTGGCCAGGGTAATTCGAATATAATTTCTTTCCCTTCCCATGCCTGAAGATAATACTTCATCAATTGTGGAACTAAATGTGGTGGAACAATAGAAGCATCAATAGTCCGTAAGCTTTTTCCTACCACCTGTTCAGAATAAAATCCTTTTTGATAATAAAACTGTCCATCACATAAAGTGTGTATAAAGTGTTTACCCACTTTTTTAAATTTAAAAATCCCTCCTTGAAGCTCATGTACGGTATCTGTGAGTTCTTGCTTCGATTTTTTTAATTCCCGATTCATTTTAGATAAGTCCTGTGTTAAATAATACAATCTCTGGTAGGCTTCCATAAGAAATAGCCCAATTAAAAGTCCTAATGCTATATATAATAAGCCTCCTGTGTAAAGTAATGTAGTATTAAATAATACACCAACTAACCACTTTATTCCGACAAAAACAGAAAAATATAAAGATGCACTTTTAAAAGGATGAGGGTTTTTAAAATATGTTTTAAAAGTAACAAATAGGATACCCAAACCTAAATAAGCAATCACAGGAGGTTCCCAGTAACCTCCAATGTAAAAGATACGCATTATAATAATGCTAATTAACGTAATCCAACCAGCAATGCGACCAAAGTAAATAAAAGATAGAATAAGAGGAACAACTCGAAGATCGTAGGAAAATCCCATGTATGGAAAAGAAAAGAGCATCAAAGTAACTGCAATAATCCCTCCATAGAATTTTTCGAAATATCGCCTGGAATGAATCAAAAACACTTGAATAAATATTGCTGCGCTAACTAATAGAGAAAAAATAGAAAGATTGATGAAATAGTCTTTAATAATCATGTAATGTCCCTCCTTGCATTAAGTATATTCGACAAAAAAGCAGAAAATCCTACAAATAGTATAAACAGTTCAGGTGCAAAACAATTAAAATAGATGTAAATAATCTTTAAATCTTGGACATTCTGAGATCCAAAAATTCTCTAAAGCAAATATTGAATTTACAAAAACCATGCTTTTTTAGACTCATATAATCATATCTACAAAAAGCAACCAGAAATATTTACTTTCATAATGGAAGTGCTCTTTTCTAGTCTAATAAAAGCAATATATCGTTTTATTGCACCAAAACTTGAAGAAAGAAATCTTCTCGAAAAGACAGAAGTACTGCATAAATTCCAAAGCACTCGGCAGAAATCAACATTCCATTTTAACAGCAATCTTATTTAGTCTGAAATTTCAATTTAACTACAAAAACGATCCTTTTTGTAGGAACCTACAGAAAAGATCGTTTTTTTAACTCTTATTCTTTGCTGAAATGCTCATTTATGATGGGATCAAGTGATGGACCAAATATTCCCCTTTTTTAAAACCTACGCGATTTCTTCAAAGTCTCCAATATATCATCTGTAAAAGCAGTATCCCCCTCTGCTTCAGTAAAAAGGTTTGGGTTCCGTAACGACATGATAGGCGTTATTAATAAAACTTAAACTAGAAATTCAAATGAAATTTATATATTCTTTTGAGTGTTTTTAAAAGAAAGCATCGTCCCCTCACTATTTGATTGTAAAGTGTATTTTATATTGAACATCTTTGATATATCTTCAATATTTTTTAATCCTATTCCCGTTCCTTTGACATTTATATCAAAGCCAATTCCATTATCTCTAAAGGAAACAATATCTTCATCTATAATGATTTTGAGTTTTTTAGCTTGTGAATGT
>NZ_JBFPJI010000390.1:0-2835 GCF_040838205.1 Bacillus sp. S4 | reverse complement strand
GTGGGATAGATGAGGACTTTGGAATTTTATCAGGATCAAATAAACAAATAAATGCTAAATATTTATTTGCGACGATCCAAACCATTTCAAAAGAGGAAAATTTACATCAATTTGATCCTGGGCTATTCGATTATATTTTAATTGATGAAGTTCATAAAGCCGGTGCTAGTTCTTATCATAGGGTTATTGATTATTTTAAACCAAAATTTTTAATGGGAATGACGGCTACACCTGAACGTACAGACAATTTTAATATTTATGAGCTATTTGATTACAATATTGCTTATGAAATTCGTTTGCAAGAAGCACTTGAAGAAGATATGCTTTGTCCTTTTCATTATTTTGGAGTAACTGATTTTGAATATAATGGTGAAAAGATAGATGACACTACGGTTTTATCTAAACTTGTTACGGAAGAACGGGTGGATCATATAGTTGAAAAAGTAAAATATTACGGTTTTTCCGGTGAGAAAGTAACTGGACTAATGTTTTGCAGCCGAAAAGATGAGGCAGAACAATTATCACATGCCTTAAATAATAGAGGTTTTCGTACATTTGCATTAACCGGCGATCATTCCCAACAGGAAAGAGAACTACGTGTGAACCAATTAGAAAATGGCATACTTGATTATATTTTAACGGTAGATATATTTAATGAAGGAATTGATATTCCGAGTGTGAATCAAGTTGTTATGTTAAGACAAACTCAATCAAGTATTATCTTTATACAGCAGCTGGGGCGTGGACTTCGAAAACACGATTCGAAAGATTTTGTTACGATCATTGATTTTATTGGAAACTATAAAAACAACTATTTAATTCCGATTGCCCTTTCCGGAGATAAATCACAAAATAAAGATAATATACGTAGGTATACAAATGACACGAGTTATATTAAAGGTATTTCAACAGTTAACTTTGAAGAGATAGCGAAAAAGCAGATCTTTAAAGCAATTAACGATAGTAATTTAACAGCAATGAAAGTATTAAAGGAAGCTTTTGCTGAGTTGAAAAATAGAATAGGAAGAATTCCATATCTATATGACTTTATAGTAAACCATTCTATTGATCCAGTTGTACTTGTGGAAGGATATTCGAACTATTATCAGTTTCTATTGAAAATGAAAGAAGATGTCCCTGCATTAACAGAGTACGAAAATAAAGTTTTAACAATGTTTTCATTGGAAGTATTAAATGGAAAACGTAAAAACGAAATCGTCTTGTTAGACTTACTATTAAAGCAAGAAAAAGTTGATAAAGATGAGTATGTAAAACAACTTGAAAAATCTAATTGCTTAAAAGATGATGATACGATTACTTCTGTGCAACGAATTTTTGAGTTAGAGTTTTTCTCACAAAACAACCAAAAAAAATATGGGGAAAAGCCAATTCTCACGTTGCAGGATGAGAAGACATTTATATTTAATGATTCTATTCGAAAAAGTTTAGAACAAAATGAATACTTTAAGTATATGGTTATGGACGTTATTAAAAGTGCGAAAGAAAAGAGCAAAAACTATGAGTGTGATAGTAACCTTACTGTATATAAAAAATACTCAAGAAAAGATGTGTGTAAACTTTTAAATTGGCATAGTGATGAGAGCTCAACTATGTATGGTTATAAGACCAAACACTATACTTGTCCAATATTTATCACATACCATAAAAATGATGAGGTAGAATCCAGTGTGGACTACGGTGATGAATTCCTTAATCAAGATGTTCTTAAATGGTATACAAGAAGTAACAGAACATTAAAGTCAAAGGAAGTTCAAACAATTATTGATGCTAAACAAAATAATATTGATGTCCATATTTTTGTGAAAAAAGATGATGACGAGGGAACCGACTTTTACTATTTAGGAAAAGCGAGACCTGATAAAGCAAGTGTAGAACAAACTGAAATGCAAGATAAAAATGGAAAAGAACTACCGGTTGTTACGATGAATATGATTATGGAGAAACCAGTTGATAATAAGCTTTATGGTTATTTAAAGGATGGTAATGTTTTGTAGGTAGAATAAACTTTTAATGCTTGTATAGTCTATAAATGATTAATAGGATAGTAGTATTAGTGGATAAGATAAGGCTGTATCAAAATGGCATTGGAGGATGCTTTTGATATGGCCTTATTTATTGGAATGGAATGTGTTTTTTTTTGGTTTATTTTATTGGTGTAGGCAGAATGGGATGGATGCTTAGTGAACTTGAAAATGTTGGGGATATTATGGCCTGGATGCGCCGTTATTACGAGGGTTATGCTATAATTTAACTGTTAAGGTAATTAAAGGTTTATCTGTTGCGCAGTTCTTTAAGTTGTAAGTAATAATTAATTTAAAAGTTAATTATTGTTGTGGTGCTAGAAGAGGAATATCAAGAGACTTGCTCGTTTAAAGAAGTAATTAACGTCATCGGGCAGAAAGATATGATTACTGTTAGGTTATCTAAAAAGTAGTGCGGACACCTAATGGGAAAGAGAGAGTATAAAGTTGGTATGATAAACGATTTGAATTCAGCATGGTCTAATCGTCCTACAGGTATTTCACAGATTATCCAATGGATGAACTAAAAAGGATTATCGTTTTTGATTATTAAAATATATAAATAAATATTATTTATGCTATCTGTTCATATCTTATAATATGAAAAATAAGTTATGTAAGGTTTTAGTTAAATAGTAAATAAACTTTTTATAATAAAGTTTATAAGTAAAATTATTAACTAGGAGGATTTTTATGGCTTTTAAAATATTAGAATTTCCATTAGAAATAAATCAAACAGTAGTACATCAAAAAAGTATTCGAGACTTATCTAATATTGAACGTAGGGTATTAG
>NZ_JBFPJI010000389.1:0-2843 GCF_040838205.1 Bacillus sp. S4 | reverse complement strand
TTCTATTCCAAAGGGGTATTTCACATTTTTTCACGTGTTTTTATATTATTTGTGAGCAAAATGTGAGCAAATAATAGCCTTTTAATTACACTGTATTAGATTGATTTTTTTTTAAAACCTATTCATTTGACATAAGTCCCCACAACAAATCTTGTATTGCAATCACCTTGTTAAATAGGGATTACCGTTCCCATTGCAGAACTTGTGTGCGGATTAAGCTGCACACCCTAATAACAAATCATATATCGACGAATCAGGCAATCTAGTTCCAGCTAATAAAGAAGGCATGTACAAAGATAGACAAGTTACAGTTACTGAACATATATTAGGAGGATATAGAAAGAGTGGAAAAAATAATAGTCCATTTACAAACTTTTCCCCTAATAGCGGCGCTACTGTAAAGTATGGAGATAAATCAATCGAACTAGATTTTAATGGTTTAAGAACGGCAATCCGTAATGGAGATGTAAAAGACGTAGCAATCTTAAATCCAAAACAAATCGAACATTTAATTGAACAAGATAAAATAACCACACCTTTTTGGAAAAACCGAGCTCTAAAGTGGACAAAAAGAGATAACGAGTATTTGATAAAAGGTGAGATACCAAAAGACTACTTTAAAATTTATGAATAAGAAGGTGTAAATATGAAATTATACTTTAAAGATATTGAAATAGGTTGCATCACAGACGTTTTTGGAGAAACACCATGGATGTATGGAACAATACACTTAAATGATAATAGTAAACCCTATCAAGAATATTTTCGTGAAATGGTAGACGAAGACAGTACTTTTGACTTTGAAAGTATTGACCCTGAATTTCTAGACGATGAAAATTGGTCCGTCTTCGATGAGAACGAAGAGAAATATTTAGGAATCGATATTCCAGCAATCCACATTGAAGATACAACGATTGCATGGCGATGGAGATAAAAATCACACAAAATAGAAGAAGTTGAGAGAATGAGAAAAGGTAAAGGTTCAACAACTAAAGCTACACATGGAGATAGAAATATAGAGGCACTTCATAAGAGCCGGCACCTTTTTATATTACTTCTACATATTTAAAACTAGCTGTAATATAAAAGACACTACTTTTTGAGTTTTTCACTTTATTACGAGAACAAGAAGCCAATAGACCATGGTATGAAAAAACAGCTATCAGTACTTGGGAATTTATGAAAGAATTTTTTCAAGGCGCTGGTAGTGCCGCTTTCGAAAGCGTTATTGGACTAGAATCACCTGATAATGATGAATTAGAAAGCAAGTTAACTTATCAATCGGGAAGATTTGCCGGAAATGTTGTAGCAGGAGCGGCATCCATTATAGAAATTCTAGAAGGTCTTACCGTCATAGGCGGGGCTAATTTCTTAACCTTCGTCGCAGAAGTAGGAAGTGGTGGGTTAGCATCACCAATTGTTCTTCCATTAGATGCAGCTGCTACAGCGGCTGGGCTTAGTCTTGCTGGACATGGTGTATTTGTTGGGCGTAATGCAGTTCAAAATGGTAAGGATACTCTTCAAAAGTTCCAGTCTTCTTCTAATGGGACTAGTGGTAGAATAAAGGAGAAAGCCGATGCTAACAACCTTCAAAAATCCCAGTCTTCTAGCGAGGTTGGTAATAGTGTTAAGAATACAGAAAAAATACGGATTGTTGATGGAAAAAAACAATATAATGTAAACGGAAAATGGGTAACAGATAAACAATTTTCAGCTCTTCGTCAGAAAGCTGTTCGCCACGCATGGAGACAAGAGAAGGAATTGATTAAAAAAACTGGAAAAGGAACAAGAGATTGGACCCCTGCAGAAAAACTAGAGTTATTACAAACAGGAAAAGTGAAAGGCTACGAGGGACAGCATATGAAATCTGCTAATGAATATCCTGATTTTGCTGGTGAACCAGATAACATTCAATTTTTAAAGGGAAGGAATATGGATGTAAACGAACACTTTGACGCCCATCGTGGAAATTATCACAATCCTACAAATGGCTACTATACTCCTAAGAATGATAGTATGACTGACTTTGGAGACGTTGTGCCTTGGAAACATGAATAGAGGGAGATGGTTTTATGCTAAGAAAATATTATTCAAAAAACAATCATTTACAACCATTTTTTGAGGAAGTTAATAAATATGTAGATGGCATTCACACCCTAAACAATGGAATTAACGTAGAAAATATAACAAGCCTTCAAAATGAACTTAACATTCAAATTCCTGATATATATAAAGATTTTCTCCAAGTGTGTAATGGTGGAGAATTATTTATACCTGGAACGGTCCTGTCAGAAATTCATACAGCTGCTCGGGGCCAAAAACAGCGTGGTGGCTCCTATCTAAATGATTCGTTTAAAAAAGAACGAAGACCGACAAAGATGCCAGACACGTATTTAATCATCGCAGATTTAAACTATGGTGACTCGATTTGTATAGACTTAGAATCAAGCAATGGATACGATGCAACTGTAATACAATGGGATAGGGAGATTCACAGCGTTTCTAGATCATGGAATGGCTTGGCGGAATGGTTAATGGATACCTTAGACGAAGGATCATTACTAGTAGATTATGATGGTAATGAAAAAGATTTAGACTTTTAACATGAATAGTAAAAGTGAAGCCACAAGAATTTAGTGCTCTTGTGGCTTTTTATATAGCTAACTGCAAAACTTTGCTAAAAGTAAATTCATTCATTTCTTAAATTTTAATAATATTATAATATTTTTTTCAACTAAACTGCCACGTTGGCTTAAGTACACTTCTTTACAATCTTAACGAAACAATTGAGTCAATTTTAACAAATTCATCATGTGAAATATTCATACTATCGCTTAATACTT
>NZ_JBFPJI010000388.1:0-2852 GCF_040838205.1 Bacillus sp. S4 | reverse complement strand
TTTTAATACTTTAAGGATTAATAATATTTTAACGGGTTATGCACAAATAATTTCGTCTCCTATTAATTGGACAGAGGGATATACAGCGGATTTACTGGATTTAAAAGGGCTTGCTATAAGAATGTATCCAGTTGAATTTAATAATTACTACTGGAATAACAATGATTTTCCAACAGTTGATGAGGTTCGTTTAAATGAGATCCAATTGATCTTCAAAAAGTTAGTTGGAAACGAGTATAAGCAAATTAATTTGGCATGTTCTAGATTAGAAAACAGTTTTTATCGTAAAGATGAAGGTGATAAGATTATTGATATCGTTATCGGTTTAGAGTCATTATTAAGTGATAATACAAGTGGTGACATAACTTATAAATTATCATTAAGAGCAGCGTATCTATTACAGTTTTCTTCTTTAGGAGATTCAAAATTAGATATTTTTAATAATATGAAAGCAATTTATTCATATAGATCTGCAATTGTTCATGGTCAGAACCAAAATAAGTTAGCCAAAAAAAGATATATTGAAAATGTAGAAGGCAATAAAAAATTAGTTTTAGAAGTTGCCGAAAACTATTTAAAAGAATGTATTAAAGTATTAATACATAAACCTGAATTTTTAGATGCTACAGTTATTGATAAGAAATTAATACTTGTTTAAAAGCCCAATACCAGCGTAGCTACGATTAGGGGGAAAGTAATTTATTTTGTAGCAAAATCGAACGTTTATGTTACATGAAGGGCTTAAGAATAATAAAATCTATAACTCTTAAACCTGTTGTACCAAGCTACTTTGCCCTGATTACAAGAACGCTGGTGCTGGTCCTATTGGTATTCAAACTGACAGTGGGTTATACATTCAACTTATAATTATCATATATTAACTTTGTTTCTATAACCTGCTTCAATCTCATCTCCAATATCGCACTTTAATGTCCAATCGTTTTTGAGGAGAGTTCTTTTATACCCACATTTAGGACATTTATATTTATATCTACCCCTTAAACTACTTCGTTTCTTTTAGGGAAGGGCAAACCCATAGCTTCTACCGTTAAAATCCATTCTCCACGTTGTTTCCCTTCTGGCTTGTAGTATTTAATTTTCCCACCTTTAATTAATTCATCTACTAATTTTTTATCTTTACCTCTCTTCAATTTCATCCATAGTGCTTCTTGTGTAATCCCCCAACGATCACATGCTTCTCTCGGTGTCATAATCTCCTCTAACATAAATAATATAATAGCAGCCCCTTTTTATTACTTATAACTAATAAACAAGAATCCAAGTAAAAAAGAGTCCTATTAATTTAGGACTCTCACACTAATTTCAAAATCATAGCATATTATGGAGTAATTTTATTTTTTTCGGCGATTATTTTTTCTTGATTTCTTTTGTATGTTTTTACTTCTCTTTTTCTTTTTAAATATATCTTTATCTTTGTCTTTTTCTAGAGAATCTTTTACTTTATTAGCTTTAATAGACGAACCAGGAAAATATTCATCAAATGTCCGTACTGAACTACCTTCAATAACACATATGACTTTTCTCGTTTGATATATTAATTCTCCTATTGCTAGACACGATCTAAACAATTGTAAACATCCATAAGTAAATTCAGTTAGATAGATACTTTCTAAAGTTTCCTTATCCATCTTTCCTGAAGGGGCATATACTATTTTTTGTGTATTTACATCATATTTATAACTACGATGTCCAATTGCATTTCTTAATCTACTGTCCACTTTTGACATAAATAAATATTTAAATGCATCTAATGCGTCTATGAACTCTAATTTTTTACCTTTTTTCTGCATTTTACTGTAATCTTCTAAGGTTTTAATTGGCTTATTTATATTAGGATCCATCAGTTTAAAGTCCGAACGAACTATTAGATTTTCAAATGCAACAATTAAATCAAAAATATCACCCAAATCTTCAAATGTATCAATATAAAAGTCTTTGATATCCTCAAAATCAACAGTTGTTAATCCCATTTCCTGCATTACCTTTGCTTTATTATCTTCATCTTTATAGTACTCTAGACCTATTACGGGAATTAACATTGGAAATTTTTCAACGAATTTATTTGTTATTATAAATATTTTTTCTTCAAAATCATTTAATTGATTTTGAAAATGTAAAGCTAAATCAATTAATTGTTGGTGGCTTTGTTCTTGATCTTGTATCTTCTTTAACTGACTAAAAATAAATTCCGTACTTTTGAAAAATGTTACCTTCGAAATAGGGCCTGTAAAATTTATGTTTACGGCATGAACAGCTCTTAGTAATTCCCATTGATTATCAGCAGGATATACCGTTTTATTAAGTATTTTATGCAGTTCATCACGTAAATACTTATCGTTTTGACTAAGCCAAAGCTCATTAATACGTTTAACTGTTGGCCATTTATGATTAATAGACATTAAGAATCCTATAATGGTACTTTTAAAATCACCTACAGTATTTATACCCATTTTGGAAACTCCGTCTTTAATAAAAGGCGACATGAGATTTTCTACTGAATTGGTGTACTTTCTAATTTTTTTTGTAAGCAATTCACCTGAAACATCAATAATAAAATCTGGGTTTACGTTACCTGTATATCTTGTTACATTTTTTAAATCAATATGAAATCCACCGTTATGAGGATTCATAGATACATTTCCGAATATCGATGTATAACACTCATTACACTTGATTCTAACAGGATAGTTTTCTAACCATCCTAATTGAACTCTTATTTTTGTAATTTTCCCACATACGTCACATTGAAAATCATTTGTTACTATCACGTTAAAACGCTCCCTTTTTCCAATTATTAGCGTGCCTATTATGTATTTTACTCTATAATACAT
>NZ_JBFPJI010000387.1:0-2860 GCF_040838205.1 Bacillus sp. S4 | reverse complement strand
ACTATTAAGAGAAAACAAAATAAGGCAAAAATAACAAGAATTACTGACTTCTTAACGTACAATTGTAGTAACAGATAAATCGAAAGTTCGAATAACAACATCCAGGTCTGCGTTAATGTCAGCCACTTTTGATTTTAGCTTTTCCGGTCCCTCCTGAATTTTATCCAATTGATTTTATCGTGAATGAACTATGAGTCGATTATAATAGTTAGAGTGAACTCTAAGTCAAGAAAAAAATAATAAAAGGATAGTTAGTCCATTATGAGGGCTAACTATCCTTTTCATTTACTAAAGTAAACCTTGATGAATGAAATAAATCTCGATGTAAACTATTAAATATCAGTTCACATTTGAAACCTTTATATTATTGAATTTATCGCAATTTACCGATTTTCTTCGAAAGCTTAAATTGTACCGCAGGTACTATCTTACTGTTAATAAGATTAGTCCAGGCTGATAATGTACTTGATTACGTCCTTTTTTAGAGTACTAGTATCAGTATGTCCAAGTTTAGAAGGTTACTTACAAACGTTGTGGAGTGTTTGCACCAGAACCCTTTTTTTTGTGAAAATACTTTGGATGAGATCGAACCATTATGATCAAAAATACTACCTCTTTCAACTAAAGAAGTAGTATTAGTAACTGAAATAAAATTGTCAAAACAACACCAATAATGATAACGATTGCTAAATATATTCGCTTCTTTCGTTTGTAAGAATCTTAAAATCTTCCCTTTTTGAATGCAGCTTAACCATAAATTTAATTTTTTTTGTAAATGTGGAACTATCTCATTACTTACACTGTCTATTAAGCGTTAAAACATTTTTTATTTAATATTTTAAGAAAGGAATAATCATTTATAACTAAAGGAGTAGATTGAATTGAAAAAAATATGGATGCTGCTTTTCTTTTGTTTTGGAGTTATGTTGGTAGGATGTAATAAAAACGAACCGCCAAAACAAGCATTTGAAGAATATATCAATTTATGGAATGATAAAAAATTTACAAATATGTATGATCATTTATCAGAACATGCAAAAAAAACGATTTCTAAAAAGGAGTTCACAGAGAAATATCAAAAAATTCATGAGGGTATTGGAGTTAAGAATTTAAAAGTTAAAACGAAAGGAGAGAATACTAAAGATAAAGAACTTTTTCTTTTTGAAGTTAATATGGATACGGATGGAGGAACAGTTTCATTCATCCATGAAGCAAAACTCGTGAAAGATAAGGAATCTTGGAAAATAGATTGGACACCAGACTTCATTTTCCCAGGTATGAAAAAAGATTACAAAGTACGTATGCAAATTGAGCAAGGAAAACGTGGAGAAATATATGATCGAAATGGAAAAGGGCTTGCAACGAATGGTAAAGCGACTGAGGTTGGAATTATTCCAGAGAAACTAGGCGAAACGGCAGCGCAAACGAAAGAAACAGTAGCACAACTACTTGATATGTCTACAGAAGAGGTCGATCAGAAGCTCGCAGCGAAATGGATAAAACCAGATTCCCTTGTACCAATTGGTATTTTAAAAGAGGGAACCAGACAGAATGATTATATTGAATTAGAAGGAGTTTCATCTCGCCCAGTAAATATTCGTACGTATCCATTAGGAGAAGCAGCGGCACACTTAACGGGATATATAGGAAAGGTGAATGCAGAGGAGTTAAAATCGCTTCAAAGAAAAGGTTATCAAGCAGATGATTTAGTAGGTAAGACAGGTTTAGAGAAAGTACTAGAGAATAAATTGCGTGGTGAAAAGGGTGGACGCGTATTTATAGAAGATGAGAACGGGAAAGAGATTAAAAACGTAGCAAAAAAAGAAGCAAAAGAAGGGGAAAATGTTACGTTAACAATTGATGCTGCAATTCAAGAAAAAATCTTTAATGAGATGAAAAATGAAGCAGGACCTAGTGCAGCGGTCAATCCTAAAACGGGTGAAACAATCGCACTCGTAAGTAGCCCTGCTTATAATCCAAATATAATAGTTAGAGGAGCGTCAAAAGCCCAAAGAGAAGCATGGAATAACGACTCGAAACTGCCAATGATGAATCGCTTCACAAAAGCATTTGTACCAGGTTCTGTATTTAAAACGATTACAGGTGCAATTGGTTTGGAAACGAAAACAATAAATCCTAAAGAAGAATTTAAAATTCAAGGATTAAAATGGACGAAAGATTCATCGTGGGGAAATTATTATGTAACACGTGTGAAGGAAGCTAGTCCAATTGATTTTGATAAGGCAATGAAGTACTCTGATAATATTTATTTTGCTCAACAAGCTTTGAAAATGGGAAAAGATCAGTATGTAAATGAATTTAAGAAATACGGATTTTATGAAAAATTACCAATCGAATACGAATTTCCTATTTCAACAATTGCAAAAGATGGGATAAAAAACGATATTCAACTAGCAGATACCGGATATGGACAAGGACAAGTATTAATGACACCACTTCATTTAGCATTAACATATGCACCGATTGTGAATGAAGGAAATATTCCGTCGCCTCATCTGTTAAAAGAAGCAAAAGTAGCGGGGAATTGGAAAGAAAACGTGGTTTCTAAAAAGAATCAAGAGATATTAAAGAGTGCATTAATAAAAGTCATTAATGACCCTGATGGCGCTGGGAGAATTGCTAAAGTTGATGGTGTAACTCTCGCTGGTAAGACAGGTACAGCAGAACTGAAAGAATCGAAAGAAGCAGAGGGTAAAGAACTTGGATGGTTTGCAGCTTTCGATGCAAGCGCGCCAAACATGATTGTTACCATGATGATTGAAGATGTAAAAGGAAGAGGCGGGAGCAACGTTCCAGGTGAAAAAATAAAACATGTTTTTCAGAAATAATACTTAATTAG
>NZ_JBFPJI010000386.1:0-2863 GCF_040838205.1 Bacillus sp. S4 | reverse complement strand
ATACAATATATAGAAGAAAAAAATTATAGAATCTCCAAAATTTAGACAAACTTTTCATTTTTATAAGGTTATACTGAAGTTATCAAGCTATATATGGGTAATAAGACTCCCGTCTTAAAGTATATATAGGACAGGGTTCGAATTAGGTGGATATAAATGAAGTATTAACTTCTAAACGGGGGCAGTTTAAGGATATTTTAGTATTCATAGGAAACCTACACTAAAAAACGTGTTAAAGAATAAAGTGGAGGAAGTTCAAAAATCCAACGAAAAAGAGGATTGATATTGTGATTACGAAAAGTTTTTATTTCACTCATGCAACAGGGAATTGTATTAAAATATTTGAAATCCCTGTCCTACAAACACAGCATCCATTAGCGTTTCTAATTCAGTCTCGTCTTCAATTGTTTATTGCAAAAATTCAAAAACATAAAAACCCAAGAGTCTCGTACTCTTTCCGTGAATATTTACAGAGTTGTTTGAAGTGGAATGATTATTCAAATGTATATAAAACAAATACTCTTGAAAAGAATGCATAATATACAGCAGGGACAGAGTTAGGTAGGCTCTGTCTTTTTTATTTTAGGTATAAAAATATAATTAATTTGGTGAAATTTATTCGAAATTGTTGA
Source organism: Bacillus sp. S4 (assembly GCF_040838205.1). Classification (NCBI taxonomy): domain Bacteria; kingdom Bacillati; phylum Bacillota; class Bacilli; order Caryophanales; family Bacillaceae; genus Bacillus; species Bacillus sp. S4. The sequence continues at coordinate 2,231 of NZ_JBFPJI010000386.1, read as the reverse complement.
AAGCATCAGGAATGCTAGTATAATAACAGGGAGAGCGTATTCGAAAGGGAAGAATATAATATGCAAAAAATTAAAATTGTAACAGATTCAACGGCAGATTTAACTCAAGAAGTGATTGAGAAGTATGATATTCATGTTTTACCATTATCTATTTCTGTAAATGGACAAACATACTTAGATCGTGTAGATTTGCAACCGGATGAATTTATTGAAGAAATGATTAAATCAGAAGAATTACCAAAAACATCACAACCGGCTATGGGTACATTTGTAGAAATGTATGACAAGCTAGGCGAAGACGGAAGCCAAGTGCTTTCTATTCATATGACAGGTGGAATGAGCGGTACTGTCGCAACAGCGAATAGCGCTGCATCAATGACAGATACAAAAGTAACAGTTGTTGATTCTCAATTTATTACACATGCTTTAGCATATCAAGTAATTGAAGCTGCAAAAATGGCAAAAGAAGAATGCTCACTAGAAGATATTTTAAAACGTATTGATGAAGTAAGAAAGAATACTCGTTTATATGTTGTCGTAGATACATTAGAGAACTTAGTGAAGGGTGGACGTATCGGTAAAGGGAAAGCTTTTATCGGTTCATTACTTAATATTAAACCTATTGCGAGCCTTGAAGGTGGCGTATATAATCCGGTAACGAAAGTACGTAGCCAAGGGCAAATTGTAAAAACATTGGCTAAAATATTCGAGGAGGATACTGCTGGAAAAGTGGTGAAAGCTGTTGCGATTCCACATGCTAAAGCAATTCCTTTAGCAGAAAGTGTAAAAGCTGCTGTTGAAAAAGTGAATGGATTCACTCAATCAGAGATTTTCTATACAACACCAGTTATCAGTACTCATACAGGACCAGGAGCAATTGGTTTTATGTATTTAGCAGAGTAATAAAAAAGCTACTTGAAATGAATTTTCAAGTAGCTTTTTTTATGTGTATATGAAGTAAGAAATGAGAAGGGAAATACAGGCGCTTCCGCTAATGATATAGCGAGTCTGTAAATAATCTTTCATGGAAAACACCCTTTTCGATTTTTTGAAGTATATGGTAAATTACTCAGAAAATTTAGTTCTATTATACATGAGAAGTTTCTGTGATTTTTACTGGTTCTTTATCTGGGACAATAGGGCTATAAGTGAAAGTTTGACCTAAAAAGAGAACATGTAGTTGTTCCCACGGTAGCATTCGTAAATTCCAGTTATTTCGTAGTCGTGTTACTGCTTCCCTTGGTGTTTCATCTGCTAAAGCAAAAGTACCGTAGTGCATGGGAATGAAATGTGTAGCTTTTATATCTAGATAGGCTTGCACAGCTTCTTCTGGTGAAACGTGAGACACTTTCATAAACCATTCTGGCTCATAGGCACCAATTGGCATAAGTGCAATATCGATTGAAAAACGTTTGCCGATCTCTTTAAATCCTTGGAAATAACCACTATCACCACAAAAATAAATGGTTTCTGAAGAAGTTATATTATCAATGATCCATCCTCCCCAGTGAGAGGTGTTCATATCAAATAATGTTCTTCTCGTCCAGTGCTGGGCAGGTACGAAGTGAAAAGAGACTTCATCAATTGTTGTACTTTCCCACCAATTGTATTCTTCTACATTGGTGAATTTTTTACGAGTAAATAATTTTTTTAGCCCAATAGGAACTAGGTATAAAGTATCATCGCTTAGTTGACGAAGAGATGAAAAGTCTACATGATCGTAATGACCGTGTGAAATAAGAACGATATCGATTTTAGGTAGTTCTTTTATAGTGAGCCCAGGCTCAGTAAGTCGTGGAACTAACTTTAATTTATTAGCCCATACTGGATCTGTTAAAATATTTAAGCCGTTCGTTTGAATGAGAAAAGTTGAATGACCAATCCATGTGACAGTCGTTTTTTCAAAGTTATTTAGCAGAAATTTACTTTGTTTAACAGGTGATTGTTCTACTAGGAAAGAAAAGTCTTTTTTGTTTTGCTTTCTCTCTTTACGCCAGCGTAAGAAGGAGCGAATTGATTTTTTTGTACTTACATTATCCATATTTTCATAGCGCTTTGCCATGAACATCACCTCATTTAAAATCGTTGTAGTTGTATTGTACCGAAATGTTGTTAAGGAATACAGTGTTTAACATGGATTAATGTTTAAGTAATTGTAAAAAAATAGGGAGATTTATTTACAAATTTAACAATGAACTTTGTTTCGCAAATAATGGTTAGAGAAATAATAG
>NZ_JBFPJI010000385.1:0-2866 GCF_040838205.1 Bacillus sp. S4 | reverse complement strand
ATATGAAACAAAGATCAACACTCTTTTTAAAGACAGCTATTATTCTGATTGGAATCCCTGTTCTTGCTTTGTGTATATTTTTAGTTCCTAACATAGGGAATTATGCAGCGGAATTGTATCCCGATATTGCATATATAAAATATCTTATTTTAATCAATCTGTATGCAACGGTGGTACCTTTTTATTTCGCTCTGTATCAAGCTTTTAAACTTGTAAGCTTCATTGACAAGGGTAACGCTTTCTCGAAATTATCTGTTAGAGCTTTAAAGAAGATAAAACAATGTGCAGTAACAATCAGTATTTTATATGTGGTAGGTATGCCACTCTTCTATCTTGTGGCGGAAAGAGATGATGCACCAGGTATTATTATACTTGGCATGCTCCTAATCTTCGCTTCAATGGTTATCGCAGTCTTTGCTGCCGTTCTCCAAAGACTTTTAAAAGATGCGATAGATATAAAATCAGAAAATGATTTAACGGTCTGAGGTGAATAACATGGCAATAATAATTAATATTGATGTAATGCTAGCGAAAAGAAAAATGAGCGTAACTGAACTTTCAGAGAAGGTTGGAATTACAATGGCTAACCTTTCTATATTAAAAAATGGAAAAGCAAAAGCAATTAGAATTTCAACTTTAGATGCTATTTGTAAAGCATTAGAATGCCAACCTGGGGATATTTTAGAATATCAACCTGAAGATACCGAATAAAAAGAGTCCTTCTTATATGAAGGACTCTTTTTATTGCTCATTACGGCGCAAAATTTATTTGGCCAGTAAACAATAAGGTAATCGCGATAATCCAAAAAATAAAGAACGATGAGGAAAGTATTAATGAGATAATTGCAATTGCCTTCTTCTCTGTTTGTTTCGTGATTCCAATTGTTGAAAGTATAATACCTACGCCTGTCAGAGCAATTGTAATATAATCTCCCACTATATTACCCGCATTCGCTATTCTCGTCGGCGTTATAAAAACGAATAAAAAACACATAATTCCGATGAGTAAAGATACATAGCTTATTATGCTGTACTTCTTTTTGGAAACTATTTCTGTTTTCATAATTACCCACCCCTTCTATATAGCTATGAGTTCATATTAGCATGAATAACCATAATTTGGTTAAAATAATAAAAAACAGATAAAGCGGACACTTCCACTTTATCTGTTTTTTATTTAATATATAAACCTGCTATTTCTTCTTTATCATTATAAGTTACGATAAAGGTACGTTGTTCTTTACTATATTTCGCTACAAGAACAACTGTATATAAACCATCTTTTTCTTCAATCGACTTTTTTTCAATCTTTTCGAATGTACCAGCTTTTTCAATTACAGGAGTAAGATCTTTCATTTTCTCCTCTGATAATGCAGTTTTCATCTTGCTATCAAATTTTTCATGCACTTCTTTATACTTAGCTTCATTTTGTAATTACTAAATCCGCTCTCTCCCTTGGCAATTCCGCTTCCAAATAATGCTCCTCAGCTTTCCAATACCTACTTTGAAATTTGGAAAGGTTCTTCTGCGTTTCTGGACTTTCACGTAGAAACCTTGTCTCTCTTGAACAATCCAAATACACCATATAATGAAAGAAATTTCTCCATTCTTTTCGCTGCAGAAAAACACCTTCAACAATTATTACACCTACTAAAGGAAGCTGTATTTCTTTCATTTCACATATGTCTGTTTCATCATGATAGAAAGGCAATTGTACTTGTATATCGCTTTGTAACTTCCAAAAAAAGTTTCGCTGCAACCACTCTATATCCCATTGAAGGTTGTAGTACTCATACCATTCTGCAAATCCAGTATTATATCGCTTATTACGCTCAGTAATATGATCGTCAATATGAAAAATATGAAACGGGATTTCACTTTGCTTCAAATCTTCTTCCAACTCTTTAACCAATGTTGTTTTACCTGAACGACTTAGACCATCTATACCTAATATAAATCGCTCATCTTTATGCTCCTTAATAACTTTCATTATTTCACTTGTGCTCATTACTTTTGCCAATCTTCTTTTAATAATGAATAAACGACCGTGTCATGAGCAACATCATTTTGAATCATATATTTTCGAAGTAATCCTTCTTCTTGAAATCCGGCTTTTTTTAATAAATTACGGGAAGCTTCATTTTCTATATATACGACAGCTGCAATTCTTATAAAGTGCAACGTTTCAAATCCGTAAGCTAGCATTGCTTGCAGTGCTTCGGTTGCGTATCCTTGTCCCCAATATGTATCATCTAGCTCATAACCAATTTCAGCTCGTTTATGATGATTGTTAATTAAATGAAATCCACACGTACCAATTAATTGATCTGTGCCTTTCTTCTCTATTCCCCAGCGAAATACACTTCCCTCTTCATTACGCTTTCTAAACGTTTGAATAGTCGTTTTCGCTTGCTCAACATTTTCGAAAGAGTCCATTCCAAAATAACGAATAACGGATTCTTTTGAAAAATAATGGAACATTGTTTCTGCATCTAATAGTGTAAGTTCTCTTAATAGTAAACGTTCTGTTTCTAATTTTGGAAACCCCATCCTCTTTTTCTCCTTCTATTCTAATGAACTACAAATTTCAATATAATTACCGTCTGGGTCAGCAATGTAAGCAATTGTTTGTCCCCACGGTTTTACGATTGGCTCAACTAGAACTTTAACCCCTTGTTCTTTTAATTTCTCAATCGTTTCCTTAACATCATCTACAACAAATCCTATTTCAAAATGAGAAGATTGTAGTACACCTTCTGTAAGAGGTAGTCCCGTTAACTCCTTAACATCCTCTCGTGTATTCATCGCTAAAATTGTTGCTCCTGTTTCAAATTCAATATATGTACCGTGCTCTGCTCTTATTGGT
>NZ_JBFPJI010000032.1:0-22428 GCF_040838205.1 Bacillus sp. S4 | reverse complement strand
CTTTGCATTCTTTTATAAAATCATTATGGAATGTAACAAGTGGGAAAAAGCGTATTTAATTTGTGATTTATGTATTGTTGTTACTGCCATTTTTACATTAGAGTGGTACCTGTTTAATAAACCTTCTGCAAATATCTTATTCTTATCAATTGGAGATGTTTTTCTCTCATTTATTTTTCCAATTATAGATTTATTACTTCTTTTATTAGGAGTGAGTCTAATCTTTCGACCAGCTATTTTTAATGCGAAAAGTAAATTATTTATTTTTATCCTCGTATTAACTGGATTGGCTATTACAGACTACTTGTATTTTTACTTACAAGATGATTTATCAGATCGTTCAGTTATATTATTAAGGTGTTTGTATAGAGTTTTCCTATTATTTATCGCTATTGCTGCTTCGATCCCAAAGAATGCATCTTCTAGAAGGAATTATTTTATTATCGATCCCACATTTGGGAAGAAACTTCTTGTTATATTTCCTTATCTTGCAGTTGCGGTATTAATTGGCTTTACTTTAAAAGAGCAAAATTCCTCGGCTACAGTTATTACTGGAAATTGTATTGCATTTGTATTTGTGCTGATTCGTCATACAATCGTACGAATGCAAAACAGAAATTTAACCGAGATGTTAAAAGTGTTTAATAATCAATTAGAACAAAAAGTATCTCAAAGAACAGAAGATTTAATAAACAAATCCAATGACTTGGTCAAAAATCAAGAGAGATTTAAGTCATTATATGAGTATCATCCAGATCCTATATTAACGATTGATTCAAATGGTACTGTGTTAAATATAAACCAGGCTGGAAGTATGTTATTAGGAAAAAACAGTGATGAATTAATAGGTAAAGAGTGCTTCTCAATTTTTTTAGATGAAGATAGATCTGAATTGGAAGCGGCTCTACAGGAAGGGAAACGATGCAGTTCGGCTTCGTTACAATTACGTGTGAAAAATAATAATGAGAAGGACATTCATTTTTGGTACGTCACCATTGTTCCAATTATGATAGAAGGGCAAACTTTTGGGAGTTATGTAATGGTAAAAGACATTACGAGAATGAAGCAACAACAAGATGAGATAAACTATCTAGCATTCCATGATACAGTGACGGGGATTGGAAATCGAATATTCTTCCAACAAGAATTAGAAAAATCCATTGGGCGTGCACAAAAAACGCAGGATGAATTTGGACTCTTGTATATAGATTTAAATCGTTTTAAGACTATTAATGATACACTGGGACATTCAATTGGTGACAGTGTTTTAAAAGAAGTTGCTAAACGTTTTAGGACATGTCTGTTACCGGCTATTCCTCTAGCGAGAATAGGGGGAGATGAGTTTGCAATCATAGTCCATAACCATACAGAGCAACAGCTATTGGATTTGTGTGAAACTCTATTTCGTATAACTGAAGAAGCATTTGTAGTAAATCAGCATAGCTTTTACTTATCTCTTAGTATAGGAATAGCAGTGTATCCGTTTGGAGGAATAAATACTACTACACTTTTACAACATGCTGATATTGCTATGTATAGTGCAAAGGAAAAAGGTAATAATGCTGTTTGCATGTATGACGAGACATTATCAAAAAAAATAACAAGACGATTACGATTAGAACAGGATTTACCTAATGCATTAGAAAATAATGAGTTGTTTCTATTATATCAACCACAAGTTAATAGTAAGGCTGGTATGGTTATTGGTGCAGAGGCTTTAATACGTTGGCAACATCCAGAGCTGGGGCTGATTTCACCTTTTGAGTTTATACCTATCGCGGAAGAAACATCGCAGATTATTTCAATCGGGAAATGGACGTTACAGGAAGCGTGTCGACAACTGAAAGAATGGCATTCTGCGGGCTATTCAAATCTAAAAATGGGGATAAATTTATCAGCTATAGAGTTTGAACAGAAGGACTTTGTTCAAACAATCATATCTACTATAGAAGAAATAGGGGTACCTGCTAGTTCGATCGATTTAGAATTAACGGAGCGGATAGCAATGGTAGATGAAAAAGAAACGTTAGCGAAGTTAAAAGCATTAAAATCATATGGTGTACATTTATCAATTGACGATTTTGGCACAGGGTATTCTTCATTAGCATATCTCCCTTTGTATCCAATTGATACCTTAAAAATTCCAAGAGAATTTGTTAATAGGATCGGAAATTCTACTGATGGAAATGAAATTATTCATACCATTATTTCACTAGCGCATACTTTAAACATGAAAGTGATCGCAGAAGGGGTAGAAACGAAGGAACAATTAACAGTGTTACAACGTAATGCATGTTATCTAATTCAGGGCTATTACTACAGTAAACCTGTAAGTGAAGATGAATTCATCAAATTTTTAAGCACAATGTAGCATCACCCTGTCTAAGAAAAACACAATCTAGACTTGTTTTTTGTTGAAATTATAACAAATAGAGGACAGCAAATTAACTGTCAAAATGTTTTAGCATTTAATTTGTCTTAATAGGAAATTCTATTGAGCAAAGACCTTATCTGATTTTTGTTTTAGAAAGGAGAGAAGCGGATGGATTCAATATGGCTAGAGTATGCTTGGGCATTGTTAATTTTAATCGGATTAGAAGGATTGTTATCGGCTGACAATGCTCTTGTCCTAGCAGTTATTGCGAAACATTTACCCGAAGAAGAGAAGAAAAGAGCTATAAATTACGGAATCATTATGGCCTTTGTTTTTCGATTTGCAGCCCTATTTGCGATTTCATTTATTGCAAATGTTTGGCAAATACAGGCGATAGGAGCAGCTTATCTTCTTTACTTAGGATTGAAGCATGTCATTCAGGCGCAATTTGGAAAAGACAATCAAAATATTCATGAGGACGATGAAAAGGAAGCGGCAGGTAAAAGCTACTGGTTCACAGTAGGTAAGATTGCATTAGCTGACCTTGCTTTCGCGATTGATTCAATATTAGCCGCAGTTGCTCTTGCTCTAGGGCTTCCGGATTCACCGCTTGACGATTTCGGAGGTATGGATGGAGGACAGTTCATTGTTGTACTTCTTGGAGGGATCGCTGGACTTATTTTAATTAAATTTGCGGCAACTTGGTTTGTGGGGCTTCTTGAGAAACGGCCAGCATTGGAAACAACGGCATATGCGATTGTTGCTTGGGTTGGTGTCAAATTAGCTGTAATTACACTGGCTCATGAGGATATTGGTATTTTAGACCATGATTTTCCGCATAGTACAACTTGGACGTTGATCTTCTATGGAGTATTAGTTGCGATCGCACTAATTGGTTGGTTTGCACCGGGAAATAAGTCAGCCGAAAATAATCCCGAAAGGTAATAAAAGGGTCAGAGCATTATGTGCTTTGTCCTTTTTAATGATAATTATATTGTGTATTTTTCGATTTAACGCTATAATTACAGTGTTAAAGATGGAATCGTGATATGACCTGTTATGAATCTATCATTTTATTTATGAATAAATGGATTGGTATTTTAGCAAGATGTGCTAATAAACTACTCCACCATGATGATAACGTGCCAAAAATGTGGTGCGTATATTTTCGTGGTGGAGTTTTTTTTATTCTCAAAAAGGGGGAGTAACCATGAACGACAGCATGGTTCATATTACAATTGACGGCAAAGAATATAGTGCTGAGCCTGGTTCAACGGTACTAGGCATCATTAATGAGAACGGAATTGAACATCCACAAATTTGTTATGTGCCGGAAGTGGATCCTATTCAAACGTGTGATACTTGTATTGTAGAAGTTAACGGAAAGCTAGTGCGATCATGTTCTACAGTAGTGACGGACGGTATGAATATTGAATTATCCTCTATTAGTGCGAGGGCAGCACAACATGAGGCGATGGACCGCTTATTGGAAAATCATTTACTTTACTGTACGGTTTGTGACAACAATAACGGGAATTGTAAACTGCATAATACGGCAGAATTAATGGAAATTGAGCATCAAAAATATCCTTATGAGCCAAAAGTTGATGTAAGTGAAGTTGATATGTCTCATCCATTTTATCGCTATGATCCGAATCAATGTATCGCGTGCGGTCAATGTGTAGAGGTATGTCAAAACTTGCAAGTAAATGAAACGTTATCTATTGATTGGGAGGCAGAGCGCCCACGTGTTATTTGGGACGAAGGAGTAGATATTAACGATTCTTCATGTGTAAGCTGCGGTCAATGTGTAACAATTTGTCCTTGTAATGCATTAATGGAGAAATCGATGCTTGGTGAAGCTGGATTTATGACTGGGCTGAAGCCGGATATTCTTGAACCTATGGTCGATCTTATTAAAGAGGTTGAACCTGGATATAGCGGTATTTTCGCTGTGTCAGAAGTAGAAGCTGCGATGCGTGACACTCGTACGAAGAAGACGAAAACAGTATGTACGTTTTGTGGTGTAGGTTGTTCATTTGAAGTATGGACGAAAGGGCGCAAAATTTTAAAGGTGCAACCAACTTCTGAGGCACCAGTTAATGCAATTTCTACTTGTGTAAAAGGAAAATTCGGTTGGGATTTCGTTAATTCTGAAAAACGACTTACGAAACCTTTAATTCGTAAAAATGGAGTGTTCGTTGAATCGACTTGGGAAGAAGCGCTTCATGTAGTGGCGAATAAATTGGGCTCTATTAAAGAAGAGTACGGTAAAGGCTCTATCGGCTTTATTTCTTCTTCTAAAATTACGAATGAAGATAATTATGTTATTCAAAAATTAGCGCGTCAAGTGTTCGAAACGAATAACATTGATAACTGCTCACGTTATTGTCAATCACCAGCGACAGATGGATTGTTCCGTACAATTGGTATGGGGGGAGATGCAGGGACGATTAAAGATATCGCACAATCGGGTCTTGTTATTATCGTCGGTTGTAACCCAACAGAAGGTCACCCTGTATTAGCGACTCGTGTGAAACGTGCGCATAAACTGCACGGTCAAAAACTAATTGTTGCAGATCTTCGTAAAACTGAAATGGCAGAGCGTTCAGATATCTTTATTAGTCCAAAGCAAGGGACGGACCAAGTATGGTTAATGGCTGTTACGAAATATATGATTGATCAAGGTTGGCACGATCAGCAGTTCATCGATGAAAATGTAAACTTCTTTGATGATTTTAAAGATAGTCTCGCGGAATATACGCTTGAATATGCAGAAGAGATTACAGGTATTTCAAAAGAAACGCTCGTTAAAATGGCAGAAATGATTCGTGATGCAGATGGTACGTGTATTCTTTGGGGAATGGGGGTAACGCAAAATACCGGTGGTTCAGATACTTCCGCTGCAATTTCAAACTTACTACTTGCAACAGGAAACTATCGTCGTCCAGGTGCTGGTGCATACCCGCTTAGAGGTCATAATAACGTACAAGGTGCTTGTGATATGGGAACACTTCCAGGCTGGCTTCCAGGATATCAGCACGTTACTAACGATGTAGAACGTGCAAAGTTTGAAATAGCTTACGGAGTAAAAATTGATAACAAACCAGGTCTTAATAACATTGAAATGCTTCACGCAATTGATGAAGGTAAAATGAAAGCTATGTATCTTGTTGGAGAAGATATGGCTCTCGTAGACTCTAACGCAAATCATGTACATGAAGTGTTATCAAGCCTTGAGTTCTTTGTCGTTCAAGATGTGTTTCTTTCTAAAACAGCTCAATACGCTGATGTAGTATTACCAGCAGCGCCATCTCTTGAGAAAGAAGGTACTTTTACAAATACTGAGCGTCGTGTACAAAGGTTATATCAAGTGCTTCCAACGCTAGAAGATGCGAAACCAGACTGGTGGATCGTGCAGGCAATTGCTAATAAGTTAGGCGCAAACTGGAATTATAATCATCCAAGTGAAATCTTTGCTGAAATGGCAAGCTTATCACCACTATTCGCACACGCAAACTATGAAGTGCTTGAAGGGTGGAACAGTTTCCACTGGGGAAGTTTTGATGGAACGAATACGCCGCTTCTATTTAAAGATGGATTTAACTTCCCGGACAAAAAAGCTCGTTTTGCGATAGCTGATTGGGTACGTCCTGCTGCATTCCCAGCAGAATACGATCTTCACATTAATAACGGTCGTATGCTTGAACATTTCCATGAAGGGAACATGACGAATAAATCAACTGGTATTCAATCGAAAGTACCAGGTGTTTTCGTTGAAGTTTCTCCAGAGTTAGCAAGGGAACGTGGAGTGAAAACTGGTTCGTTAGTACGCCTTGTTTCTCCATTCGGAGCACTTAAATTACGTGCACTTGTAACGGATCGTGTAAAAGCGAATGAGCTGTATTTGCCGATGAACTCGACAGATAATGAAACGGCGATTAATTTCTTAACAGGTCCTGCGGTCGATCAACGTACGAATACGCCTGCATATAAACAAACGAAAGTGCGTATGGAAGTGTTACAAGTAGAAGGTGAAAATCCGATGCCAAAAACGAACCCGCGTAATAAAAAGCATCATCCTCAAAACGGTATTGAGGTAAATCGTAAGTGGGCTCGTCCAGGATACGTACATTTAACGGATAACTAGGGAGGAGAAAAGAATATGGCAGCACCTATTCAAGCGATTCAGAAGCAGGAGCTAACTGAGGAAGAACTCAAACAACAAAAACTCGAAGATTTAAAAGAACTGCTAGCGAATAATGAAGAAGCTTTACATCAAATGTTTAATATAGTAGGTGAACTAAATGACATTGGGATGCTGGAAGCTGCAAATTCTATGCTGAAAGCGAAAGAACCAATCACAAAAATTGTCCTAGGCCAAGTCACTCGTGAACCAGTTACAAATTTAATTAATAATATGATGGGCGCTGCAGGAGCTTTAACAGAACTTGATCCGGAACTTACGAAAAAGCTTATAGGTAGTTTATTAGTAGGGCTGGAAGAAGGTAATGAGCATCTACAAAGCAATAAAAAGGTTGGGGTATTCGATCTTATGAAAGTACTAAAGGATCCAGATATTAATCGTGCTATCGGATTTGGTCTTCATTTCTTAAAAGGCATGGGTAAAGGGTTAAAAGAAGAATAGATAAGCAACAATAATAGTAATTCATCTTTACACTTATTTGAAATCATGTGTAAAGATGAATCTTTTCGTCTCAATTTAAGTGAATAGTTTAGATGAAAGGGTCATTTTGGTAGAATAGTTATGATGAAAGAATATGCGAAAAGTTAGTGTTGATGAACAGGGGAGGAATGAGAGTATGTCAAAGATGGTACACGAATTTAATGATATGATCCGAAAGCTTCGAAAGGATTTATTCGGAAAAGGGCCGGAGCGAATTCATACTGTATTTGCTGAAAATATGGCGATTGCTACACTTTATGGGAATTTGACACCTACTGAGAAATTTATTTCGGGAACGATGGATGGTGCGGAAATGGTTCATATGGCTCGAACGAAAATGATTCAAGAAGTGTATGCTGTTAATTCTCGTGAGCATTTAGAGGAACTTGTTGGAGCGAAATTAGTTCATCTGTTTTCAGATATGAAAGTGGAAGAAGATATTGCAGTTTCGGTGTTTGTCTTTGATAAAAATATAACGTGAGAGAAGGATGCTCATCGTGAAATCGATTCAGGTGGAACGGGGGATTTTTAAATATGAGCAAGGGGAATTCAAGCATATAGAGGATAGCATTGTAACAGAGTTTCCTGTAACGGTTAAAATTAACGGCCAGGAATTTGTTACAATGGTTAGTACTCCAGAGTATATTGAAGACATGGTAATTGGCTTTTTAGCCTCTGAAGGCATTATCCGAAAGTATGAAGATATTGATGAAATATGGGTGCAAGAAAAAGAAGGCTATGTCCATGTAAAAACGACGAAAATCAATCCTTATTATCGTGACATGCAAAACAAACGTTATATTACTTCGTGCTGTGGAATGAGTAGGCAAGGGTTTGTTTTCGCAAACGATGCGCTGACTGCGAAAAAAATGAATGATATTCGCGTAAAAATCTCTGCCGAGGATTGTTTTCGGTTAATGAATGATATGCAGCAATCTGCGTCTACGTTTCAACATACAGGCGGCGTTCATAATGCAGCTTTATGTGATGTGAGTGGAATTGTTTTAAGCCGGATGGATATAGGAAGACATAACGCTTTAGACAAAATTTATGGTTATTGTTTAAAAAATAACATTTCGATTGGTGATAAAATTATTGTCTTTAGTGGTCGTATATCTTCTGAAATTCTATTAAAAGTTGCGAAAATTGGCTGTGAAATTATATTGTCAAAATCAGCTCCAACTGAGTTAGCATTAGAGCTAGCGGAGAGGTTAGGGATTACTACAATAGGCTTCATTCGTAATGAATCTTTAAATGTATATACGCATCCAGAGCGGATTATAAATATAAAATAAGTAGAAACGAGGCAATAATCATGAAATCTGTTACATTAGACAAATTAGATCGTCCTTTAAAGGATTTACGTATTTCTGTTACTGATCGCTGTAATTTTCGCTGTCGATATTGTATGCCAGAAGAAATATTTGGTCGTGATTATTCTTTTTTGTCTAATGATAAAATTTTATCTTTTGATGAAATTGAAAGGATTACACGTATTTTCGTTTCTTTAGGTGTAAGAAAGTTACGCATTACTGGGGGAGAGCCTTTACTTCGAAAAGACCTACCTGAACTCATACAGCGGTTAAACGAAATTGACGGGGTAGAGGATATTGGTTTAACGACAAATGGATCATTACTTAAAAAGTTTGCTCCTGATTTATATAAGGCGGGTTTATCTCGTGTGACAGTTAGTTTAGACTCGTTAAATGAAGAGCGATTCTCTTATTTAAATGGGAATAGAAGTAAAGTGAAAACGGTTCTTGCAGGAATACAGGCTGCAGCGGAAGCCGGAATGAAAATTAAAATGAACATGGTTGTTCAAAAAGGGAAAAATGAACAAGACATCGTTCAGATGGCAGAGTACTTTAAAGAGAATAAGCATATCCTTCGGTTCATTGAATATATGGATGTTGGAAATTTTAACGGCTGGGAATTAGGAGAAGTAGTTTCTAAGCAAGAAATAGTAGAGATGATTCATAAAGTTATGCCGCTTGAACGTATTGAAGCGAACTATCCTGGTGAAGTTGCGACACGTTATCGCTATATCGGTAGTGATGAAGAAATAGGAATTATTTCATCTGTAACAGATTCGTTCTGTTCATCATGTACAAGAGCGCGTATTTCAGCAGAAGGAAAATTGTATACATGTTTGTTTGCTTCTAAAGGAAACAATCTTAAAGAATTACTTCGTTCTGGATATACGGATGAGGAAATTACTGATATTATTCGTGACATTTGGAATAATCGTTCAGACCGTTATTCAGACGAACGGTTAAGCAATACGAATAAAAAAACAATGCGGAAAATTGAAATGTCGCATATCGGTGGCTGAGAAACTATTATGAATGTAGATTCTCTTTGTTAACGTAAATAGTGGGAAATGTGCAAGTTTTGTACACTTTCTATGAGTATAGTAAAAATGATGATTGATATTTCTGTAAGAGATATGCAGAGAGATTAAGCAGCATTCAAAAATCCTTACGATGTTAAGGGTTTTTGGTGCTGCTTTTTTTAGATGAGAAAAATGGAGGAATTGGTTATGGCATTTCATAAACCGGAACAAATTGCTGCGCTTGTGATTGAATCCGGTGTTCAAAAGGTAAGGCAACCGCTATCCGCAATGCTTATTCTTGGTTTTTTAGGAGGAGCATTCATTTCGTTAGGATTTTTACTTAATATTCGTGTTCTAGGTAATGTACCGGAGCAATGGGGGAGTTTAGTCAATTTTATAGGAGGAGCAGTTTTTCCTATCGGACTGATGCTCGTTGTGTTAGCAGGAGGAGAATTAATTACGGGAAATATGATGTCGATGTCCATGGCACTTTATGCACGTAAAATCTCATTGAAACATGTGTTAAACAATTGGGCTTGGATTACTTTAACTAATTTCGTAGGTGCGCTTTTCGTCGCGTATTGTTTCGGGCATCTTGGCGGGCTTACAGAGGGAGCGTATTTAGATAAGACGATAGCGATAGCTCAAGATAAGTTACATGAATCTTTCGGGAGAACGTTAATTTTAGCAATTGGTTGTAATTGGCTCGTTTGTCTTGCGCTATGGCTAGCTTACGGAACGAACGATTTGATCGGAAAGATTGTTGGAATTTGGATTCCGATTATGGCATTTGTCGTAATTGGATTTCAGCAAGTGGTAGCGAATATGTTTGTAATTTCAGCCGTTATTTTTGCGGGACACCTTACGTGGATGGACCTTGCGAAAAACTTTGTACCTGTCTTTATTGGAAATGTAATTGGCGGAGCTGGATTTGTTGGATTCGCTTATTTTTCTTGTTATCAGAAACAAAGTGTTATCGAGGAAGATGTGTTGAAAAAATAATCGAATAGGAAGCAAAGTTTTTACATGAAAGGAAGGCTATCTCATGATAGAGCGGTATTCACGACAACAGTTGTTCACTCCTATTGGAAGTAAAGGGCAAGAGAAGATTAGAAATAAGCATGTGTTAATAGTAGGGGCAGGTGCGTTAGGGAGTGCCAGTGCAGAGGCGTTTGTACGTGCAGGTATCGGAAAATTAACGATTATTGATCGTGATTACGTAGAATGGAGTAATTTACAGCGGCAACAACTTTATGCTGAACAAGATGCGATAGAAAAATTACCAAAAGCAATTGCAGCGCAGAATCGTTTAAAACAAATTAATTCAGACGTGCAAATTCAAGCTCTTGTAATGGATGCAAGAGTAGATAATATGGAAGCTTTATTAGGTAGTGTCGATGTCATTATTGATGCAACAGATAATTTTGATATTCGATTTGTAATCAATGACCTGTCACAAAAACACAATATCCCATGGATTTACGGTTCTTGTGTCGGAAGTTATGGCATGAGCTATACAATTATTCCGAAGAAAACACCGTGCTTACATTGTGTGTTGAAAAGTGTTCCTGTTACAGGGGCGACGTGTGACACAGTTGGAATTATTAGTCCTGCTGTTCAAATCGTCGTAGCGTATCAAGTAGCAGAAGCATTCAAAATTTTAGTAGAAGACTACGAAGCAGTTAGAAAAACATTTTTAATGTTTGATGTATGGAGTAATCAATATCATTCTATCAAACTAGGAAAAATCAAAACGGAAGACTGTCCTTCGTGCGGAACAAACAGAACTTATCCTTATTTATCATACGAAAATCAAACGAAGACAGCTGTTTTATGCGGAAGAAATACAGTTCAAATTAGACCGGCGCATAATAGTCATTACAACTTTGATGAGTTAGAAAAAGTACTAAAGAAACACGGGAAAGTAGAGCGGAATCCGTACTTGCTCTCTTGCCAACTTGAAAATTACCGCATAGTCATTTTTCAAGATGGTCGTGTATTTATACACGGAACGAATGAAATTCAAAAAGCGAAACAACTATACTATCGGTTATTAGGGTAATAGAAAG
The DNA here is from genome assembly GCF_040838205.1 of Bacillus sp. S4. Classification (NCBI taxonomy): domain Bacteria; kingdom Bacillati; phylum Bacillota; class Bacilli; order Caryophanales; family Bacillaceae; genus Bacillus; species Bacillus sp. S4. Next base: position 10,966 of record NZ_JBFPJI010000032.1, on the reverse strand, counting down.
GGATTGGTAATGATGGAAAGAAGGGTGCCGATTACAGTTGAAGAGGCTGTTCGTAAAGTGATGAAATTTGCTAATTGTGGTGTAAAAGAACTAGTACCACTGAAATTAGCATACGGGCGTACGTTAGCAGATGATTTAGTAGCAGATCACGATGTTCCTTCTTTCGACCGCTCACCATATGATGGATTTGCTATTAGGGCAGAAGATACTTTGCGGGCAAGTCGTGAGAATCCAATCGTATTCGAAGTAATCGGTGAAATTGGAGCAGGTTCCGTATTCCATAAAGAAGTCGGAGCGTTTCAAGCAGTTCGAATTATGACAGGGGCACAAATTCCGAAAGGATGTAACACGGTCGTCATGCTAGAACTGACTCGCCATCGTCAATATGAGAATATCGGAAAAAGCTATATGGAAGTGAGGCGCTCATTTAAAGAAGGGGACAACATATCCTTTCAAGGTGAAGATGCACGTAAAGGAACCGTTCTCGCAAAAAGAGGTTGTTACATTAATCCAGGTATTTCAGCTCTTCTTGCTACATTCGGTTATAGCGAAGTGTCAGTAGCGAAAAAGCCTGTCATTGGACTATTAGCGACTGGGAGTGAACTTCTCGATGTAAATGAAGAACTACAACCTGGGAAAATTCGAAATAGTAATATGTATATGATAGCGTCTCAAATTCGAAGAGCAGGTGGAAGAGTAAAATACTTCGGGAAGTTTAGCGACGATTTTAATACGTGCTACGAAGCAGTGAAGAAAGCGTTAAGTGAAGTGGATATGTTAATTACAACTGGTGGTGTTTCGGTAGGGGATTACGATTATTTGCCAGCGATATATGAAAAGTTAGGTGCATCAGTTCTCTTCAATAAAGTTGCAATGCGGCCAGGAAGTGTCACGACCGTAGCGCAATTAAAAGGAAAATTATTATTCGGATTATCAGGTAATCCTTCTGCTTGTTACGTAGGCTTTGAATTATTCGTAAAACCTAGCATTCGTGCGTATATGTTTAGCGAAACACCACATGTAAAACGAGAAAAAGCAATGCTCGGAGAAGATTTTCTAAAACCGAATCCATTTACAAGATTTGTACGAGCAAAGCTGAAGTATAACGAAGGACAACTAGTCGCTTATCCATTAGGATTCGATAAATCTAGTTCCGTTTCTTCATTAGCAGAATCAAACATTTTTATCGTATTACTAGGTGGTACGAGAGGATATGAGAAAGGGATGTTTGTAGACGTTCTTTTATTAGAAGATAACGAAGGTAGTGAATGGCCTTGGACATTCCGTAAAGCGGGGAGAGGTTTTGATGGGACAAGCACTATTTGAAATTGTAGATACTCCGATTGTAGTGGAAGAAGTAACGGATAAAGTAGCAAGAAGAGAAGCAGGAGCCATTACAACTTTTATTGGAACGGTTAGAGAATTAACGAAAGGCAAACGAACGTTACATCTTGAGTATGAAGCATATAAACCGATGGCAGTAAAAAAGCTTACTGAAATTGGAGAAGAAATTAAGAAACAGTGGCCAGATGCAAAAATAGCAATTACGCACCGAGTAGGACGACTAGAAATAATGGATATCGCAGTTGTCATTGCAGTGTCGTCACCACATCGTAAAGTAGCGTACGAAGCGAATGAATACGCAATTGAACGTATAAAGAGAATCGTCCCAATTTGGAAAAAAGAATTTTGGGAAGATGGAACGGAGTGGATTGGAGATCAGCTTGAAAATACTTCGTATCCAGACGGAAAACCAAAGAAGGAAGAATGAGAAGATGATTACAATTTTACTGTTCGCAAATTTACGAGAAGAAGTTGGCTCCGAGAGAGTAGTAATAATAGAAAAACGAGAGATGAATGTTCATCAATTGAAAAAATGGCTGAAAGATCACTATCAATTACAGAAACTGGATAAAGTGATGGTGGCGATTAACGAAGAATTTGTAACGGACGAAGAAATCGTAAAAGCCGGAGATATCGTAGCGTTTATCCCGCCTGTAAGTGGAGGTTAATTTTTTCTATTTGAGTATCAAATCTTTTATACGTTAAGGAGGATCATTATGAGTGAGTTTTCGCACTGGAACGAAGAGGGAAGAGCTAAAATGGTTGATATTTCTCAAAAGGATATTTCAACACGTACAGCTGTTGCGCAAAGTACAATTTCTTTATCAAATGAACTATTTGAAGCAATTCAAAACGGAGGATTGAAAAAAGGAGACCCGCTTCAAGTAGCACAAGTGGCTGGCATAATCGGTGCTAAAAAAACAGCGGATATAATCCCTATGTGTCATCCGATATTAATCCAAGGAACCGACTTTACGTTTCATTATGAAAAGAAAACCGATGGCTATGAATTAATGATACGAGCGACAGTAAAATGTAGTGGGAAAACAGGTGTAGAAATGGAAGCATTAACTGCCGTAACGATTGCAGCTCTTACTTTTTACGATATGTGTAAAGCAGTTGATAAAACGATGGTTATGAAAGAAACGTATTTAGTACAAAAAACGGGTGGGAAAAGTGGAGATTTTTTTCATCACGTAAAATAATTACAATGGAAGGAATGTATATGATGATTACTCACGAACAAATTATGAACGCTTTAAGCCATGTAGAAGATCCAGAGTTACACAAAAGTATTGTGGAATTAAACATGGTAAGAAATATAAAAATTGATGGAACAGAAGTTGGGTTAGAAGTAGTTTTAACAATTCAAGGTTGTCCGTTGAAAGTAAAAATTCAACAAGATATTGAAGACTCTCTTCGAAACATTGGAGCATCGAGAATTTCTTTGACATTCGGTTCTATGACACCGGAAGAACGAGCTGCATTAACAGCGTCTTTAAAGAAAGAGGCTAGAACAGAAACAGGCATGCCGAGTATGCTGAGACCTGATTCAGGAGTACGTTTTATTACTGTAACGAGCGGAAAAGGGGGAGTGGGTAAATCAACTGTGACGATTAACCTTGCTACTGCTTTAGCACGTATGGGCAAAAAGGTTGGGATTTTAGATGCAGACATATATGGATTTAGCATCCCAGCTATGATGGAAACGAATGAAAAACCAACAATGATTGATCAAACAGCAATTCCAGTCGTAAGTCATGGTGTTAAAATTATGTCGATGGGATTCTTCACAGAAGGGAATAACCCCGTTATGTGGCGCGGACCAATGTTAAACAAATGGATTCAAAACTTTCTTGCAAACACGCACTGGGGAGAACTAGACTATCTTCTTCTTGATTTACCGCCTGGAACAGGAGACGTTGCAATTGATGTCGCTGCAATGATTCCACAAGCGAAGGAAATTATCGTCACAACGCCTCATAACGTAGCTTCATTTGTCGCTTCTAGAGTAGGAGTAATGGCAAAACATACGAAACACGATATTTTAGGTATCGTTGAAAACATGGCATATTACGAAGAACAAGACGGATCAAGAAACTATCTCTTCGGAAAAGGCGGTGGTGAAATGTTAGCAGAACAACTGCAAACAGAAGTAATTGCTCAAATACCGTTTGCGAAGCGTGAAGAGAATAAAGGGTCGTGTGTATATGACGAAGACTCGCTCGTTGGGGAGATGTTTACTTCTTTAGCGGAGGATATTATTTATAAAGGATAGGTTGGTATAAAAAGTGGGATACATAGCACGTATGTATCCTACTTTTTATTTTCTTATGGAGTTATTTCAACAGTTTTAAAGGTTATATATTTAAGATTGTAGTAACTGCGAAACCATTTGCGAAATTTGATTTGCTTGTGAAACTGTATTAAATGCAACTAAATGCTCCATCGTAACATTCATCCCACACAACGACTGTCTAGCCATTCATACTTAAAACATTCGTACCAATACGCATAATGGACATTCCTTATAAATTAATATATGGTCTTAAAGCTAATAACGGTTATGAAAAGAAAAAGGGGCTTATGCTCACTTTATCTTTTTGTTTTCATACAGGAGACAAGGCCAAAATAAGCTCTGACCGCCTCTAAGTATGGCTGGAGCTTCTCTCCAGGCTAAAAAGAAAGCCTTTAATCTATCTATATAGAAAAAATAAACCTCTCTGCAAGCAGAGAGGTTTATTCATGAAACTAACTCAAATGGTTTATTGTAATAATTTAGAAACCATTTGTGGAGTTTGGTTTGCTTGAGAAAGCATGCTGATACCAGCTTCGTTCAAGATTTTGAACTTAGTCATTTCAGACATTTCTTTTGCCATGTCAGCGTCTTCGATTTGAGAAGCAGCTGAAGCCATAGCAGAAGACTGGCTCTTAAGGTTGTTTACGTTAAAATCTAAGCGGTTTAATGTAGCACCTAGAGTTGCACGGTTGTCAGCGATTGTTTTAAGGGCTTCGTCAATCTTAGCAACTGCTACTAATGACTTCTCTTCTGTAGCAGCTGTTTTAGCATTCTCATAAGCTTCAACTAAATCTTTTGAACCTTTATTAGCCGTTTCATTTAACTTGGCTTGAGCAGTTTCAAAATCAGACTTAAGTTTAACATCATTTGGATTTGCATTGTAAGCTGCTTTTGCTGAAATATATTCTTTTGCAGTAGGATCAAGAGCGCCTTTAGCTGCTTCATAATCGCCTACTAATTTAGCAGCATTAACATCGTTATCAGAATTACCTTTAGCTTTAGTATATTCAATGTCTCTAGTTGTAACAACAGCTTGTTTAGTATCTACAACAGTTTGTTTAGCATCAAGAGCAGTTTGTTTAGTGTTATATGCATCAATTAATCCTTTTGCAGTAGCATCAGCTTCCATAGTATTTTTAGCAGTATCAAGAGCAGTTTTTAGTCCGTTATTTGTAGGATCTGCATCAAGAGCTTTTTTGGCATCAAGGTAAGCTTTAGCTTTAGTATCTAATTCAGCAGTGTTTTTAGCAGAGTCAAGTTCACCTTTAGCAGTATCACGCTCTGTAGTAGCTTTATTAAGTTCTTCAGTAGCTAAGTCTTTAGCATCTAAAGCTGAAATTGTAGCTTTAGCAAGTGCATTTTCAGTTGAACCAACTGTTAAGTCTTTAATACCTAATGCTTCTAAAGTAGCTGATTTTAAGTCAATTGAAATTTGTTTTGATTGGTCTGCAGAGTCAAGAGTTTGAATATTGATAGATTTGTTAGATCCATCTAAAAGACTTTTATCGTTAAATTGTGTGTTACCAGCAATATAATCGATTTGTTTTTGTAATTCACCAAACTCTTTTTGTAATGCAGCTTGGTTATCTTTTGTATTTGTGTTGTTCGCAGATTGGTTAGCAATATCACGCATACGAAGTAAGATATTAGAAACTGAGTTCATTGCTGAATCAGCTGTACGGATTAATGCCATACCATCTTGTGTGTTATTAGCTGCAACACCTAATCCGCTTTCACGTGCACGCATACGAGTTGCGATAGCAAGACCTGCTGCATCGTCAGAAGCGTTGTTGATACGTTTACCGCTTGATAAACGGTCCATAGCGTTACTCATTTTAGCTTGGTTTTGACGCATGTATTCTTGCGTACGCATGCTATTAATGTTTGTATTAATTCTCATGTTAAGAACCCCCATTTTTTTATATTGACTTTTCTGTTAATTACAAAACGGTAATATACAAAAAAAACAATTTCGAATTTATTGTAATCCTTGCTATAACGGGTGTCAACTTAAAATTTGAATTAATAAATATAAAAAAATAACAGTTTAACAATGTAGTCATTTTTTTATTGCAAAGGATTATTGCAAACTTTTTTAAAAAACTCTAATATTAGATTATCTTTGTTTATCGAAAAGGTGATATTATGGTAGTTGGAAATATAGTAAAAGAAGTTCTTGCATATAAAAAAGGACAAATTCAGCAAAAGTTAAGTAGTCCGCAGGCGTTCGTTAGTAGTCGTTTTCAAGATCAATTGCAGAGTGAACCTGCGAAGGAGACGAAGGTTACTCCGCAAACGGCAAAAGTAGAAGATATGAGTCAGCCGGTACAATCTACGAAAATAGAAACGGTTGTTAATAAACCGGTAGAGCCTATAAAAGTAGAGGAAACGAGTAAGCTTGAGGAGACGGAGAAAGCTGAAACGAAGAAAGTGGATGAAGTGCAAGTCGCGCAAAAAGAGTTTGAGCGACGTTTCCCAGAAACGAAAAATGAGCCTACTGATACGTGGGGATTAACGAATAAGTATAATATTCAGAAAATACGTTCTTCAAATGAGGGTAAGTATGAGGATATTATTGATCGCGCTAGTCGTACATATGGAATTCCGAAAACATTAATTCAAAAAATGATTGAAGTAGAGTCTAATTTTAATCCGAAAACGGTGTCACATGCAGGAGCGATGGGGCTTATGCAGCTTATGCCAGCAAACGTGAAAGAGATGGGTATAAAAAATCCATTTTCACCAGCTGAAAGTATTGAGGGCGGTGTGAAAGAGTTAAGCGGTTATTTAAAGAAAAATAACGGTGATCTCGTATTAGCGCTTGCTTCTTATAATGCTGGTCCTGGTAATGTGAGAAAGTACGGAGGCGTACCGCCATTTAAAGAAACGCAAGGATATATTAAAAAAATATTAAATATCGACGTTTCGAAATAAGAAATTTCATTTATATATAAAGAGAATATGGAATTTTCGTGAACATGATATGGGAGTTGGCTAGATTGAAATTACAAGATGATATTCCGTTAACAATTTATTTTGAAATCGGAAATACAAAAAAGAAAATTGAAGATCTGCTTCATATTACGAAAGGTACATTGTATCGTCTTGAAAATTCAACGAAAAATACGGTGCGTCTTATGCTTGAGAATGAAGAGATTGGAACCGGAAAGATTTTGACGAAGAATGGAAAAATGTACGTTGAAATCGTTGAATTGAAAAGGTAGGGAAGGGGATTTTCATGAGTGGCGATAAATTAAGCCAAGAGCAGATTGATGCCCTGCTGAAGGCGGTAAATGAAGGCGAGGAAATGCCAGCTTTCGCACAAGAAGCAGGGAAGCAAGATAAATTTCAAGAGTATGATTTTAATAGACCGGAGAAGTTTGGTGTTGAGCATTTACGTAGTTTGCAAGCAATTGCGTCGACTTTTGGCAAACAGACGTCACAGACGTTGTCAGCTCGTATGCGTATTCCGATTGAACTAGAGCCTTCGACCGTTGAACAAGTTCCGTTTACGAGTGAGTATGTGGAGAAAATGCCGAAAGATTACTATTTATATTGCGTTATTGATCTGGGCCTTCCAGAGCTTGGAGAAATCGTAATTGAAATTGATTTAGCGTTCGTTATTTATATTCATGAATGCTGGCTTGGCGGAGATAGTAAGCGTAACTTTACGATGCGTAGACCGTTAACTGCGTTTGAGTTTTTAACGCTTGATAATATATTTGCTCTTCTTTGTAAAAATTTACAACAATCATTTGAAAGCGTTGTTGCGATTGAACCGAAGTTTGTAACGACGGAGACAGATCCGAATGCGCTGAAGATTACGACAGCGAGCGATATTATTTCACTATTAAATGTAAATATGAAAACAGATTTTTGGAATACGACAGTTCGTATCGGTATTCCGTTCTTATCTGTTGAAGAAATTATGGATAAGTTGACGTCTGAAAATATTGTCGAACATTCTTCGGATAAGCGTAAAAAGTATACGTCTGAAGTAGAAGTGAAAGTAAATCAAGTGTACAAGCCTGTTCACGTTGCGATTGGTGAGCAAAAGATGACAATGGGCGAGATTGAGAAAATTGAAGAAGGCGACATTATTCCGCTTCATACGAAAGTAACAGACCAACTACGTGGTTATGTAGATGGAAAACATAAATTTAATTGTTTTATCGGGAAAGATGGAACGCGTAAGGCGCTCCTATTTAAAAGTTTTATAGAGTAGGAGGATTTATATGAAGCATGAAGTATCTCCTGTGTCATTAATGGGATTAGAAGAATTTGCCGGGAAGCGAAATGAAGCGGGGAAGGCACATATTGATACCGTTTCAGATATTTCAATTGAACTTGGAGTAAAGCTTGGGAAGTCATCTATTATGCTTGGTGATGTGAAGCAATTAAAAGTTGGCGATGTTCTTGAAGTAGAGAAAAATTTAGGACATAAAGTAGATGTATATTTAAGTGATATGAAAGTCGGTATTGGTGAAGCGATAGTAATGGATGAGAAGTTCGGCATTATTATTTCTGAAATTGAAGCTGATAAGAAACATGCCGCGCTTATGAAGGCGCAAAATCAAATGCAGGATAAAGAGTAGAGGAGGAGTCATATGTCGTATATGACGACCTTATTTCAAGTCGTTTTACTGTTTGGTGCGCTCGGCTATGGTGCATATTATATGACGAAAAAGACGCGCAAACAGCAGTTTTTTAAGCAAGGTGAAAACGGACACATTCAAGTGAAAGACGGCGTGTATTTAAATCATCAAACGAGCGCCTTTTTGTTTGAAGTGGACGGAAAGCAAGTGTTCACTGTTATTAGTAATAACGGTGTACAATCTGTGCAGCTAACAGGGACAGGAAATCAGTTTCAACAAGCGCTAGAAGACGCGGTGAAGAGTGAAACGAAAAAAGTAGAGGATCCATCATGAGAATAAAGAAACAGTTATCGTTATTTGCCGTTATTTTCGTATTTTCTATTATTTTTTCATTTGTTTTTGTAAATCCAGCGTATGCAGCCCCGAACGGCTTTATTAATTTCGAAAATGGAAAAGAGTTTACGAGTAATTCAAGTGTACAACTATTCGCGCTCGTTACCCTTCTATCATTATCTTCTTCTATCGTTCTTTTATTTACGCATTTTACTTATTTTATGATTGTTCTTGGGATTACTCGTCAAGGGCTTGGGGTTATGAATTTACCACCAAACCAAGTGCTTGTTGGACTCGCATTATTTTTATCGCTGTTTACAATGCAGCCAGTGCTTGGTCAATTAAAGAGTGATGTGTGGGACCCGATGACGAAAGAAAAAATAACAGTAAGTCAAGCTGCGGAGACGACAGCTCCGATTATGAAAGATTATATGTCGAAGCATACGTATAAGCATGATTTGAAAATGATGCTGAAAGTGCGCGGAGAAGAGTTGCCGAAAGATTTAAAGGATCTTTCACTGTTTACGCTGGTGCCATCCTTTACGTTAACGCAAATTCAAAAAGGTTTACTTACAGGGATGTTCATTTATTTAGCGTTTGTCTTTATTGATTTAATTATTAGTACACTTTTAATGTACCTTGGGATGATGATGGTACCGCCGATGATTTTAAGTTTACCATTTAAAATACTCGTTTTCGTATATTTAGGTGGATATACAAAAATCGTCGATATTATGTTTAAGACGGTCGCCTGAAGCGTTTGATGCTATGTGATAGGAGTCATATAAATGAATACGTCACCAATTATAGATATTTTCCAAACCTTTTTTTATAAAGGGGTTATGATTTTAATGCCGATTGCCGTTGTAAGTATGATTGTCGTTATTATTATCGCGGTTATTATGGCGATGATGCAAATTCAAGAGCAAACGCTGACGTTTTTACCGAAAATGGCGAGTATTGTGCTCGTTATTATCATTTTAGGTCCGTGGATGTTTCAAGAGTTAACGATGCTTATTTTAGATTTATTTGATAAAATCCCATCGCTATTGCGTTCGTACTAAGATAGGTGAACTGAAATGAATATGGAATTATGGGCGGCGACGTTTTTTGCGTTTTGTCGCATTACTTCATTTTTATATTTTTTACCGTTTTTTTCAGGCCGATCAATTCCGGCGATGGCAAAGGTTACATTTGGACTTGCTCTTTCGATTACAGTGGCCGATCAAGTGGATGTCTCTCACATAAAGACAGTTTGGGATGTAGCTGCTTATGCAGGAACGCAAATTGTAATTGGATTATCACTTTCAAAAATTGTAGAGATGCTGTGGAACATTCCGAAAATGGCAGGGCATATTTTAGACTTTGATATCGGTTTATCACAGGCGAGTTTATTTGATGTAAATGCAGGGTCACAGTCCACTTTGCTATCAACAATTTTTGATATATTTTTTCTTATTATTTTTATTTCACTGGGCGGCATTAACTATTTCGTTGCCACGATTTTAAAGTCGTTTCAATATACAGAGGCGATTTCAAAATTGTTGACGACTAGTTTTTTAGATAGTCTACTTGCAACGTTATTATTTGCAATTACATCAGCGGTTGAAATTGCTTTGCCACTTATGGGCAGTCTATTCATTATTAATTTCGTCCTTATTTTAATCGCAAAAAATGCACCGCAATTAAACGTTTTTATGAATGCGTATGTGATTAAAATTACGTGTGGTATTTTGTTTATTGCGATGAGTGTACCGATGCTCGGTTATGTGTTTAAAAATATGACAGACGTATTACTGGAAGAGTATACGAAACTATTTAACTTTTTCTTAACGAAGTAGGGGGACGCGCATGGCAAAGGATAATAAAACAGAAAAGGCCACCCCGCAGAAGCGTAAAAAATCGCGTGAAGAAGGGAATATCGCCCGGAGTAAAGATTTAAATAATTTATTTTCCATTCTTGTATTAGCAGTTGTCGTTTACTTTTTCGGAGATTGGCTCGGTTATGAGATCGCGAATTCCGTAGCGGTACTGTTTGATCAAATTGGAAAAAATACAGATTCGACCGAGTATTTTTATTTAATGGGCATATTACTTCTGAAAGTATCGGCTCCTATATTAATACTTGTATACGCTTTTCATTTATTCAATTATATGATTCAAGTCGGTTTCTTATTTTCTTCTAAAGTAATTAAGCCGAAAGCATCACGTATTAATCCGAAAAATTATTTTACGAGATTGTTTAGCCGTAAAAGTTTAGTAGATATTTTGAAATCACTGTTTTATATGGGATTAATCGGTTACGTTTCGTACGTTCTCTTTAAAAAGAATTTAGAGAAAATCGTTAGTATGATTGGATTTAACTGGACAGCGTCACTTACTGAAATTATTAGCC
>NZ_JBFPJI010000384.1:0-2870 GCF_040838205.1 Bacillus sp. S4 | reverse complement strand
ATATTATCTTTCTATTTAACTTTTGTCAACTTAATTTTCGTAACGGTTTACAATTATAAATTCAATTATTTCTCTTTATGCAAATACTCAAGTTCTTTTCGAAGTGCCTGTTTTAAAAACTTTCCAACAGATGTTTTCGGTATTTCTTCCATAAATACAATATCATCTGGTAACCACCACTTCGCAAACTGCGGTTTTAAAAACTCATATATCTCTTCTTTTGTAACCGTACTATTTTTCTTTTGAACAACGCAGGCAACTGGACGCTCTTGCCACTGGGGATGAGGAACTGCAACGACAGCCGCTTCAAATATAGCGTCATGTGCCATTAGAGCATTTTCAAGGTCAACGGAGGAAATCCATTCCCCACCGCTTTTAATAACATCCTTCGTACGATCAACAATTTTGACGCAACCTTCCTCATCGACTGTAACGACATCGCCAGTATATAACCATCCATCACGGAACCCTTCCACCGTACACTCATCGTTATAATAGCTTGCAGCGATCCATGGCGCTCGTAAACATAGTTCTCCCATCTCCGTACCATCCCACTTCACTTCACCATTTGTACCGACTACTTTCATCTCTACACCAGGGACAAGATATCCTTGCTTCGATCTTATCTCAAGTTGTTCTTCATACGCCAAATCTGTTTCATAGCTTTTTAGACGTGCAAGCGTTACGAGTGGACTCGTTTCAGTCATGCCATATGCATGTACGAAAGGAACATTATATTTTTGCTCAAACGCTTTAATAACGCTTTTCGGTGCAGCTGCGCCTCCGCATAGTAATCTCGTTATACTAGATAAATCATAACTATTATTTTCTAACTCTTGTAAAACACCAAGCCAAATTGTCGGCACACCCGCAGCTATCGTTACTTTTTCAGTTTGAATCATTTCTAATAAAATTTTCGGAGTAAACATCGGTCCCGGAAGAACTTGTTTTGACCCAAACCAAGTAGCTGCAAAAGGAAGTCCCCAAGCGTTCACATGAAACATTGGCACAATAGCCATTGCTGCATCACTTTCCGATAAAGCTGTCGTATCCGCTAATCCAAGTGCCATACAGTGCAACACTGTACTACGATGTGTATAAACAACACCTTTTGGATTCCCTGTAGTCGCTGACGTATAACACATACCAGCAGGTGTATTTTCATCAATATCTTTAACAAATTGGAAATTTGGGTCGCCGTCTTCTAAAAGTTTCTCATAATGATATACAGGCTGAAGGGTAGTTTTTGGGAGCTCCTCTTTATCAGTCATAATAATATATGCTTGTACAGTCGATAATTCAGACTGGATATTCTCAATGAGTGGTACAAGATCTTCATCAATAAGTAAAATACGATCTTCTGCATGTTGAATAATGTATGAAATATGTTGAGGAGATAAACGAATATTAATTGTGTGTAATACGGAAGCAATACCTGGAATAGCAAAATATGCTTCTACATGTCGATGATGATTCCACGCTAACGTTCCTATGCGCTCGCCTTCTTTAATTCCAAGCTTTTTTAACGCACTGGAAAGTCTTCTTGTCCTTTCCCCTAGCTGCTTATACGTTAATGTCGTAACTGTATCATGTGTCCGTGAAATGATTTCTTTCTTTGGGAATAGTTTTTCTGCCCTTTCCATCATAGAACTAATTGTTAGAGGTACATTCATCATCATATTGTTTACATCCTCCCTTTAAAGCGTTTTCATTTCGTTCATTATAACAGACTTCTACAAATAATTACGACATTTTCTGTATTTTCTGAATTATTTCTTTGGAAATAATTCTACTAAATAAGAACCATGTTTTAAATACACACGATACAAAACATGGTTCTCTCCAATTTAAAAACTATCTACCTTTTTTCTTACTTTCTTTTTTAACTTAAAAATGAAACGATTACTGTACTCTTCATTTTCAACTAAAAGTTTATACGTTTCTAACACTCCTAAAACACGAACGAAAAGATAGAAACCTATAGCAATAAGAACAACACAGTAAGGATAATACTGCACGAGCTCTCCTGAAGTGATATGCTTTTTCTCAAACAAAAATGGTATTGCTCCTACCGCGATAAAACAAAATCCAACGATCACTACTGCCGCATACTTCTTCTTAATAGTCGCATATCTTTTTGTCAATTCTTTTAGAAAGTTTTGATGAAATAGTAGTTCTTCCTTTTTTAATACATTGTATCGACTCTCTTCTATCGTTACAGGTACCATCATCGCTCCAATTCCAAGGACAGCAATGATAATGACAAGGAATGTAGACATTGTTGCATTTTCTTTAAATAATAAATACGGTATTGTAGATAAAATAAGCAAGCTAAATCCTAATGCGATATATTTAGAAATTTTTTGCCCATACACTACATACCCTTCCGCCATTTCCTTACTTACATAATAACCATTTTCCTTTTCATTACTTTGCTCAGCAGTTTCTTTTAATAAGTAATCAAGAGAGACTTCAAATATATTTCCAATCATTATTAGTTTTTCAGTTTCAGGAAAACCTTGACCATTCTCCCATTTACTAACTGCTTGCCTTGTTGTGTTTAAATTTTCAGCTAATGCTTCTTGAGAGAGGCCCTTTTCCTTTCTTAATTTAAATAACTTCTCACCAAATCCCATATGTGTATCCCCCTTTTCTTTCTTAACTAAATTGTATGTAAACATTGCTCTCATCTCTATCTTCCTGCGGTTGCACTTTGTCAACTTACGGTTGCGATTATGTTATATAACGGTTTTATATACGATTTAGCTGATATTCTTCTTTGACTATGCATTGATAAAACAACACCCCCTAATAACCAATTATAACAATTAAAGGTAATTTTCGTTGTAAAAATAAAAACTCCCTTATTC
>NZ_JBFPJI010000383.1:0-2881 GCF_040838205.1 Bacillus sp. S4 | reverse complement strand
ATACACTTCTTAACTTTCTACTACATTAATTCTTAATATTTTCTAAACTTTCAATATCCCCTTACGAATTTAAAGTATTGATTCTTGACAACATCTTGCGTACACGTATCTATGTATAACACACATAGAAAAAAGCCCTTGTTTTCATAACAAGGACTCTTTCGTTAAACTATTTCACCACTTCTTCTTTCGGCATTACCATACCTTTATAAAGTTGGACAGTAATCCAATAATAAATGAAATAAATTACTATGAAGATTCCTATTGGCATCCACACTTTTACAAATGGGTCAACTAATATGAAGCTGAATAAGTTAAGCCCTACTAAAACGTGGGAAATTCCAATAATTGCTGGGAAGATAAATAAATATGAGATTTCTTTATATATACTTTTTGTTAACATACTACGCCTCACACCGATTTTTCGTAGCATTTCATAACGGCGTACATCACGAGAAGCTCCTGTTAATATTTTAAACATAAGAGAACTCGCCATCATTGCTAAAAATGCAATTCCAAGGAAAAATCCCATAAACATTGTTCCGCTCATGAAACTATTCATGAACTGATAAATTGTCATTTTCGTATATAAGTCTACTTTTGTACCTGTTGTTTTTTCAATTACTTCTTCTTGTCTCTTATCTATTTCGATCAACAGTGGTTTATATTTTTTCATATCGTCTACTTTTGCTAATGTTACAGTATGTTCTGTTCCTTGAATTCCTTTATAATACTCTTCATCTGCAATTCTTACAGGTTTTCCGTTAAATTGATTATGTGTAATTTGTATCTCTCTTACAACCGCATCCTCCCAATCTTTTGGCATACGAGGAAGCTTATTCACTACTTCAGGAGCTTCCAAAGCAGAATAGACAGGTTCAGTTAAAGGTTCAGCCACTCGTTTACGAGCAGGTTCTTTTAAAGTTTTTGTATCAAAATGATCTGAAATAAGTGGTGGTTTTTCAGTTAAGTCGTTACGTAAGTAATAAACTGCTTCTCCATCTACTTTATACTTATACTTGCTTTCTTCAACAATTTCCATTTCTTTTAATGCTGCTTTATCTTGTTCATTTGGATCATGAATTACGACATCATATACACGTGAGAAGTCTGTCATAATGCCTACATTCTTTTGAAACGCCATACCTGCTGTCATCGCACCTGCACCTAATGCAATTAACATCGCTACAGTTCCTAGTACTCTCGATAAACTAGTTACTCGAAAACGTAACTGTGCATAAGTAAAACTATTTAATCCCGTTTCATTTCGTTTTTTATTCCCCTTAATTTTCATTACAAAAAGTGGGAGTAACGAGCTAAAAATGAAATACGTTCCTAATGTCGTAACAATTGTCGCTATTATAAATCCTAGTTCAGCAAACATTTTTATATTTACCATAAAATAGTATCCTGTACTTACTAGCAATACACCTAGTACTGTCATAATAACTGTGCGAGTTTTACTTTTCTTCACTTCATCTTGCGTTTCGTCTTCACGTATTAACTCTAATTCTGTTTTACGTAATAATCGGAAACTATTCATTACACCAGTAATGAAAAATAATATTAAGAAGAAAATAGATGTAACTAATATAGCTGGTGTGTATACAGATGCGTAATTACCTTTTGCTGAAATTTCCATTCCATTCATTAACAAATTTCCTGCTACACTAGCTAGTATGATTCCTACTAAAATACCGATAATAATACTGACAATACCCATACCAAAAGTCTCAATAAATAATAATTGCGCTACTTTTTTCTTTTTCGCTCCAAGCATCATGTACATACCGAGTTCTTTTCTTCTTAATGTAAGTAAAAAAGAATTGGCATAAATGATGTAAAAAACTGTAATGAATGAGAGCAATATTGCACCAACCCAGAAGACGAGCCTAATACTACTAATGAGACTATTATCTTTTGTAAATTCACTATTCATCGCCATCGTTTGGAACATGTAAAAAATACTAATACTAATGACTAGACCAATAAGTAAAACCATATAATCCTTTAACATTTTTTTCATACTATGACGTGATAATTTGAATAACATAGTCTCGCCCCCTTACCTCGACTCAGTTGCTGAGCCCATTTGGGCAAGCACCCCTAAAATGTCTTGATAGAAATTTTCTCGTGTTCCTTGACGATTTAACTCTTTATAAAGTAGACCATCTTGAATAAATAAAATACGCTCACAGTAACTCGCACTAAATGCATCGTGTGTTACCATCAAAATACTGACATTGTGATTTTCATGTAAATCTTGCATCGCTTCTAATAAACTTTTTGCATTTTTACTATCAAGTGCTCCTGTCGGTTCATCTGCTAATACGATTGCCGGATTATGTACTAAAGCTCGTGCTGCCGCTGTTCTTTGTTTTTGTCCACCAGAAACAGCAGTCGGATATTTTGTTAAAATTTCAGTAATCCCTAATTTCTTTGCTACTTCATTTACTTTTCCAGTAATCTCACTTGACGGTACGCCTTGCAGGGAAAGTGGTAAAGCGATATTTTCATAAATTGATAAATTTTCTAGTAGATTAAAGTCTTGAAAAATAAATCCTAATTTTTGAGAACGAAAATCTGATAATGCATTTCCCTTCATAGAAGTAATATTTGTGCCAGCTATTGTTACACTGCCACCTGTCGCTTGATCAAGTGTACTAATCACATTTAGTAATGTCGTTTTACCAGATCCAGAAGGACCCATAATCCCTACAAACTCTCCTTCTTTAATACTTAACGAAACACCCCTTAATGCTTTTGACTGATTCTCATTTCTTTTCCCATACGTTTTTTCTACACTTTCTACAGTAACTACATTTGTTGACATCTCATTCACTCCATCCCTTTTGTATAGTATTAATTTCCCATATATTTC
>NZ_JBFPJI010000382.1:0-2885 GCF_040838205.1 Bacillus sp. S4 | reverse complement strand
CTTTAATATTATTAAGGGTCTCCTCATCAGTTGGTAAGAAACTAAGAACCATTTTATTATGATGATAAGTCTGTTTATAGTCTTTTAGCTGAAAGTAACAAAACGCTAATCGTTTATGCGGTAACCAACTTTTAAAGGGTTGTTGTTCAATGAAATGAACGGAATTAGCTAAAGGTGCTTCTATAGCTTGTTTATACCAATAGGCAGCTTGAGAAAACTGGTTATTCTTAAGAAAGAATTCGCCTAGGCGACAGCTGAATTCCGGTTGAGGAACATCGTATTCTAAAGACTGAAATGTGATTTCTTTTTCTTTTTTAAAATTTCCGATTAGATGATAACAACTAGCTAATTTATGCATAACAAAAAGCCTGTGTTCTAATTGGATTTCTTTGTAGTCTAAGAACTTGTTATAAAATTCAATGGCTTGTTTATATTTTTTATGTTTATGTAATTCTCTGGCATAATGAAATATATCGTGAACTGTCATTTTACCTTTATTCTTTTTCAAAAATTGTTCATATAGTTTGAGATTTCGATCTGATTCATTATTGGTATAATTTCTTTTATGGGTGACTATGATGTCGCTTTCGAGCGCATTATATTGATCATAAATACTCAGTTCTTCATGAACAACGCCGTACCATTGAAAATTTTTACTTGTTTTAACTAATCTATTGCGGCGAATGCTGGTTAAAACATTATTAAATTTATCAATTTCTGCATGATAAATCATGGAAACTGCATCAATATTTTGAGTGAGTGATTGTTTTAAAGCAAGTAGCTTTTGACGTTCCTCTGGTAAAAGTATATCATCCGCATCTAACCATAAAATGTAGTCCATTGAAGCTTGATGAAAGGAATAATTTCGAGCTGCCGAGAAATCATTCACCCATTTGAAATCTAAAATTTGTTGAGTCCACTTACTAGCTATTTGTTTCGTTTGATCTGTTGAGCCTGTATCTACAATAATAATTTCATCGGGGATACCTTTAACTGATTCTAAACATCTATTAAGTGTTTTTTCTTCATTTTTTACAATCATACATAAACTAATTGTAATCATCTGAACACCTCTGTTATAAATATCTTTGTTCTATTTGAATTTAGGTTTTTACCTATACCGTAGTACCTAAACGAATCTCAATAGGTGGGGCTGTAAGTAGTTCACGTTGTGGTTCTCGAACTGGTTTTATAGCTCGTAGTTCAACTATCATTTCAAGAACAATACTCCGGTACGTATTCACATCATCTAATATCTCTGTCCCAGTTTTCGAGAATGGTCCGTTCACAACCTAAATGTAGCTTTTTCTCTCCCATAAAATCATCTCATTTAGTTTATTTTTATTAATGTTTTCCTTAAAAAATGCTAAATGTAATTTTTTAAATGAGATATTGGCTTAATTTTTGGTATAATCCATGACCATCAAGCTAATATTTTGAAATATCCCCTCAACGAAAATATTATACTATCAAAGGTAAATATGGCATCAGAATGCAATCAATTATTGTAAGCACGCTATCTAGCTGTATAGCTAATGTTGCGAGTCATACCTGATTAAACGATTTTTATAACAACCAAAAAGACTCTCCTAAGTGATAGAGTCTTTTCTCATAATATTTACATAGTTTTCAAATGCGGAAGTAACCTCACTTATCAATCTTATTGTTTTATATTTTATTTAAGGATTGATTACTATACCAGATGGAACAACCCCAACTGGTATAGTAGCAATCACGCTATTTATTAGCCCATCAATCACAGAAACGTTATCGCTTCCCCATGCCCATCAACTTAACATTTTAATGTATCACCTAAATGAAAATTCCCTTTCTCTACATGTAGTTATTTTGAGAAGTCAGCTCATTTTTTCTTCTTTGGGGTGTTTACTTTTTTTAAGTTGATGGGCATGTGGCGGGACCCCTAACATAACTTATGTAAACTAGGTTTTTGGGAAATACACTGTCATATCAACGTTTGTGGTACTTTCGGGAGCTTCCGTTTACAATACCTTTTATACATCGTTGATTTTACGCTATTTCCACCTTAAAACCCTCGTTAATTCCTGCATAAACTTCACTTTGTTAACTATCAGTATATTTGTTCAGTTTTCATGTGGAAATCTATCCTCTTCGTTGTATATAGAAGTGTAAGGCAAATAACGAGAGGGCGAAAAATTATGAAACTAAAACTCACAACACAAAACGGATTTAAATCAGAATTTAACATTTCACCGTATTTTATTATTTCTATTGGGATATTAGTTATCCAACTCCACCAAGCAGGGCTCATTTGAGCCTTGTTTATTTTCGTTCGTTGTGTTCTATTCGTAAATGGCCAACCTTTTTTAGTTGTCTCAGTTGCTGGAATCGAAATTGCTAGATTAGAGATTTCTCTTCAAGTAGCATTGACTTTAATAGCGTTAGGGATTCCAATTTGTTCTTAATTAATCGATTTCGATTCCAAAAGAGGGCTTCGGCTCTCTTTTTTTATTTATCCTTATCTTTCCTTAGCAAATAAGACCAGAAAATTCTTGAACAAAAAAAGAGCGCTTTTCTTCAAAGCACTCTTCCAAAGGGATTTACCAATCCCGACGGTCATCAAAATCGCGGTCACGATCATGGTTACGTCTGCGACGACATTCATCACAATCGCAGTCACGGTCACGTCTACAACGACGGTCATCAAAATCTCTATGTCTGCGTCTACCGAACATTAAATCATCCCAAAATCTATCACAATCTCTGAAGTTCTCGAAACGACAATCATCTCTCATGAATATAAGTCCCCCCCTCATTTTAATAGGATTCATCATATTCTATGTTTAAAAGTAGAAAACAGCTTGTTTACTAGTCTATCTTCTTTACCTATTTTCATTAACAACAAA
>NZ_JBFPJI010000381.1:0-2912 GCF_040838205.1 Bacillus sp. S4 | reverse complement strand
TGATAAAGCCCTGTAACTTCATCTAGAATGTTCAGTTAAAGAGCCAGTTTGCAGAGGGTTTTAACAGGTTTTTTAGAGTTATTACTTAAATAGAGATTTTGAAGTCTTTTGGTGAATATTAAATGTTAATCTAAAAGATGGAGGTTGTTGTGATGTTGAAACTGTTTCAATATAATTGGCAAGTTCGTGATGATTGGTTTACATTGTGCGAAGACATACCGGATGAAGAACTATTAAAGAAACGGTTCGGTGGGTTCGGCAGTATCCTACATACCTTATTTCACATTGTAGATGTGGAATATATTTGGATCTTAGGTTTGCGAGGTGAACCAGTGCTTGAGGAGCCGTTGTTTGAAGAATATGCCAGCTTGCAAAAAGTGAAAAATCTTTCAGCTCAATACCATGAGAAAGTGAAGCAATTTGTGACATCTTGGACAAATGAAATGGATTCTCGGAAACTTTCAGAAACTGATTTCAATGAAGAACCGATTAGCTCTAGAGACGCACCAATTAGGCGCCGAGTCATTGAATGTACACACGGAGAGATAATACGTCATGTCATTGTCCATGAAATCCACCATATCGGCCAGTTATCTATATGGGCACGTGAAATAGGAAAGGAGCCTGTTTCCGCAAATCTGAGAGGAAGAGGGCTATTCGATAATTAGACTGCCTTTGCCAATTTCGCAGTTAATAACGTAGTGCAAGTTCCATCTTTATTTTAACGAAAAGATAACCTTTGACCACCTAAAATATTTTAGATGGTCTTTTTTTGTGAAAACGATGAAAAATATAGAAGAAACTGCAATTATTTATAAAAAAATACGCTTTAAATATTGTCATATTTGCTTCTTTAAGATATCCTTTTCATGAAGAGGTGGAAAACATGGAAAAAGTACTAGTTTTCGGGCATAAAAACCCAGATACAGATGCAATTTGTTCTGCGATTGCTTATGCAGAATTGAAAAAAGAATTAGGAATGAATGCTGAGCCTGTACGTTTAGGCGAAATCAGCGGTGAAACTCAATTTGCGTTAGACTCTTTTAAAGTAGAAGGACCGCGTTTTGTTGAGACAGTAGCAAACGAAGTGGACAACGTTATTTTAGTTGACCATAACGAACGCCAACAAAGTGCTAACGATATCGAATCTGTTCGTGTGTTAGAAGTTATTGACCATCACCGTATTGCTAACTTTGAGACAAGCGATCCTATATACTACCGTTGTGAGCCAGTTGGTTGTACAGCTACAATCTTAAACAAAATGTACAAAGAAAATGGTGTTGCAATTCGTAAAGAAGTTGCAGGTTTAATGTTATCTGCAATTATTTCAGATTCTTTACTATTCAAATCTCCAACTTGCACAGAACAAGACGTAGCAGCAGCTCGTGAATTAGCGGAAATCGCTGGTGTAGATGCAGATAGCTACGGCTTAGAAATGTTAAAAGCTGGTGCTGACTTAAGCGGAAAAACAATGGAGCAATTAATCTCTCTTGACGCTAAAGAATTCCAAATGGGTAACGCGAAAGTTGAAATCGCACAAGTAAACGCTGTTGATACAAACGACGTTCTTGTACACCAAGCGGAACTTGAAAAAGTTATTTCTGCAGTAGTAGAAGAAAAAGGTTTAGACCTATTCTTATTCGTTGTAACTGACATCTTAACTAACGATTCTGTTGGCCTTGCGATCGGTAAAGCAACAGACGTTGTTGAGAAAGCATACAACGTAACATTACAAAATAACACAGCTACTTTAAAAGGTGTTGTATCTCGTAAAAAACAAATCGTTCCTGTATTAACAGAAACATTCCAAGCTTAATATTATTGAGTATGGATAAACAGAAAGGACAAGTAGCCGGAGTGGCTGCTTGTCTTTTTTTATTATAAAATTACAGATGGGAAATAAAAAAGGATAGCAATAGCTATCCTACTTATCGTTTATTCATAAGATCGTTTCTTATTTATATAAAATGTAATAATAGCAGCAATAATGAAAATAGGTATTGCGTACGCTTGCCCAACAAAGAATTTCCAACCTACAGTATTATAGCCGTCAGATGCTGGAATGATAATCGCGATGATACAAACAATAATATAAGCTAATAATGCTGGGAGTATATTTTTCATAGTTGTTCACCTCCTTTTTATAATACATTTATATATTGTACTATTGAATAGCGATTGGGAGATTAAGTGTACTTGATTTTACGAAATCTTTACAAATTCACTAAAGGATGAGGTGTATGCATGCTGTATGAAAGTGACTTTAGTACGGTGTGTTTATGTAATAATACATATGCTTAATAGACTGTTCTAAAAGAAATTAAACCAAATATAGAAGATAATGTAATTTTATCTTTCAAGATTAGTATATAGTATTCTGTAAAAAAATGTACTAAAAAATTGATATTTCATAAGAAATATAGAAGCGGGGTAAGAAATAACGATGAAAAGGTTATGCATAATTCCATGCGGAAAGAAGAAGATTTGGGATAAGTACCCATATTCTGGAGAGGCAGAGGCAAAAGATGTATATATTAGTCCATTCGGAAAAGCATGTCAGGCGTATGCAACTGAGTTTTTCGAGAGCTGGGTTATATTATCAGCAAAGCATGGATTTTTAAGACCAAATGATATTGTAAAGGAAAACTATGATCTTGCATTTGATTCAAAGAGTAATGAGATTATTAGTATAGAACAATTACAAAAACAGATGATTGAAAAAGACTTACTTCAGTTTGATGAAATTGTCTTACTTGCAGGCAAGAAACATAAAAAAGTAGTGACGAAGTTATATCCAGAAGAAATCATTACATATCCGTTAGAGGGATGTAGAGGGATTGGATATATGTTGCAGAGGTTGAAGTGGGCTGTGGAGGAAGGAAAGGAAATATAATTAGTAAACTATTTATTGC
>NZ_JBFPJI010000380.1:0-2920 GCF_040838205.1 Bacillus sp. S4 | reverse complement strand
GTATAAGAATTTCCGTATCCTTATAATATAGCTAAATATGTACTTGTATCCATATGACCGCCCTGCTCTGCAACAGATGCACCGGCTGCCTTACTCCCCATTTCTAGTGCATTTATAAGAATATATGCACCGATAATAGATACTACGGCTGAAATAATTTCTACAACATTAGACTTTGTCATCATACCCTCACCTTTCAAACAACGTCTTTTATCCATCTAGAGAAATCTCTTTCTATCTCTTACTTATACATAATAGCAAAAAAGACGGTATGAAATTCCAGTTCATACCATCTTTTTTTGCTAAAATTAATTATTTGTTTGTATACAAGAAAGAATATATTTCGAAATTAACTCCCATCTATCCTTCGCTTCCGGTATAATCTCAGATGCAATCGCCACCACCAATTCCTTCTCCGGTATACAACAAATCACATTTCCACCATCGCCCATGGCACAATATGAAAAGATACCATCTTCTTCTCGTAACCACCATAAGTACCCATATAGATTTTCGTTCATTATTGTCGATTCTTTTACCCATGATTTTGAAAGAATTTGCTTTCCACCATAAATACCTTTATTCAAATACAATCGTCCAAACTTAGCCATATCTCTAGCTGTTAACGTAAGTCCCCATCCGCCTGCCGAAATACCGTTTGGATCATGAACCCATCCTTTCACATCTTTTCCGAATAAGTCATGGAATCCAAATGCTTTCATATTGTAGTTTGGAATTTCTCTCATGCCGATAGGCTGGAATAGATATTCGTTCGCAAATTCACGAGCACTTTTCCCTGTTACACTCGTAATAATTGCTGATAGTAAATGAGCTCCTGCAGATGAATATTTAAAAGATCCAACTTGCCCGCCGTTCCCAATTCTATTAAGTGTATACTGCACCCAATCCTTTTGTGTGCATAATTCTTCTAACGGTTCCTGCCAGTCCACATAAGGATATGGAGCTGTCATTGTAAGTAGATGCCGAACTGTTACTTCAGATTCCTTAAGATTATATTCAGGAAAAAACTCTATTACTTTTTGATTAACACTTTTGATATATCCTTTATCTATACATATTCCAATTAACGCAGAGATTATCGTTTTGGTGACCGATGCCACATGAAATGTATCATCTGGACCGTAACCATTATAATAATTTTCAAAAGTAACATTACCTTTTTGCATTACTAACATACCATTAATATTTTTATATTCTTCTTTTACAACACAATCTAACTGTTCAGCCGTTTTCATTGCTCTTCCCCCTTAATCTATGATTAAAAAGGTTCGATAGGTACATATATATCGACTATATGTTTATGTTCTGGGTGCTGCCTCGGATCATTTTTATACACTTCAAAAGGATACGAATCTCTCGGTTTATATCCGCTCTTCGGGAGCCATTCACCGTATAAAAAGTTCCATGCCCCTTTGTATTCATCTTGGAATATTTCAAAGTGACCTATCGCATATGTCCCTGAAGGTATTGCCATTATTCCAATGTCACTCGTTCCTACTGAGGCTTCATCTGGAATTGTTATACATAGACTTGTTCTTAAATGATAGTCTTCTGTAAACTCATGATGATCGTGATAAATTGTTAATACCTTCGTATCCTCGAATACATGATATTTTTGCTCCGATGCGTAATGAAATAGTTTCTCTATCATTTTTGGAAAATCTATAGCTAAATCCTTATATGTACCTACATGTCTTATGTATGCGACGTTTACTTTGTCCGCTGTTACAATTTCGACCTCTCCTCGAACCTTCTTACACTCATTGTATTGGGAACCTTCGTTTACGTCTTTGCAATTCTTGCTATTGTGATTTCTATAGTGAGACGGACTTACTCCGTACTGACTTTTAAATGTCCGGGAGAAAACTGCTGAATCCGTAAAACCATAATGATAAGCAATATCTGTAACCGTCATATCCATACGATATGTAAGTAAATGTGTTGCCCTCTCTAATTTCAAACGATTCACATACCGAGATAACGGCTCTTCCATCATCCCTTTAAAAATTCTATGAAAATGAAATTTTGAAAAGCCTGCAACATTCGCTAAATCTTCAATGGAAAGCGAATCATTTATATTTGATTCTATATAGTCTTGCACTTTATAAATACGTCGTAAATACTCGTTTCTACTTTGAGAACTCTCCATATTCTTTCCTCCTCACAACAAAAAGGCTAACTTCACGTTAGCCTACTTTACACATTTTTTAAAAATAAAACTCTACTCCCGCCGTTCCCATCATAATTTGTATGTACGGATACACCATCTACCTCATCATCCCCGGCTTCAATTTCAAAGCCAATTTCTTGATGAAATTGTATCGATTTTTTATTAACTGTTGACGTTATCGCTTTTACAACTTTACGGTTATTTGCACGAGCGACATCGAAGAAATAAGAATACAGTGTCGATGCGATTCCTTTTCTTCTATATTTCGGATTTACACCGATAAAATGAACGTACGCTTCCTCTTTATGCGTTTGTGAAAAGAATCCGCATAAGAAACCTAACGTTTCTCCTTCTTCTTCAATGATAAAACTCGTTTCTTGAAAGTGAACGAAAAACAATTTTGGCAACATATTAGCCATATCTCTTCCGCCCCACCAATCATTTAAGACGGAATGAATCTTTACATAATCTTCCCCTTGAATGTTTCTTACTCGCATGTATTTCTCCCTCTCACTCACTTCATTTTCTCATAAATTTTAATAACCGTTTCTACTAAAAGAATGAATACCCAAATACCACAAAATACAAGAGCAGATTGGAATATTGACCCTAGCATAATAATGCCAACTGCACCTGATCCTGAAAATGATAGTTCAACAAAGCCTGGATCATGTATAAGTGTTCCAGCGTATACGGCCATTAAAACGGATGATATTAAATAAATAACAC
>NZ_JBFPJI010000379.1:0-2933 GCF_040838205.1 Bacillus sp. S4 | reverse complement strand
GATTTAAAGTGTTTTGTACAAATTGTAAACTGACAATAAAGTTATTTAATTTTAAATATATATAAGTAGTCGACATAACCCGACTTAACGGTAGTATCCTAAAAAGTTAGCTTTTTCGTTTTGGGGTAGTTTATTTTTTTAAGATGATAGCGATGTAGTACCATCTCTTAGGGGTCCCGCCAACCAAATGACATAAAACCCACGCTAAGACATTTTATGGAAGATAAAAAGCCGATTTTCCTACGTTAAGGGGAAAATCATTCCTTCTTGAAGAGAGGGCTGTGTAACAATGGAACTAGGGGTTCAGCCGAGATACGTGTAAAAATAGGTCATAGTGATACAATATTTACCAAATGATTACTTAGGTTGTCAAAATGAACATTTTTGCTATAAACAGCAATATTAAGAAATAGATTATTAATATTGTTGATTTAATTATAGATAGCAACAAGAAATATAGATACAGGAGTAGGTAGAGAATATCAAATAACCACCTACTCAAGGGGATTTATTGGTTTAAAACATAGCTGTTGTAATCAACTTGTCTTCTTCTCTTTATTCACTGGTAGTTTTCTTTGAGACAGTGAGGACAATAAATAAAACAAGCCTGGTAAGATGATTATTACACCTGCAATTCCATATATCTGCCTTATATTCATATGTAAGAAGGATGACGATGCGAACACTATGCCTATTGGCATAGTGATTCGGAGAAAGAGCAAACGAACAGCGCTAAGCTGGGGTAGACGATCTTTAGGGGCTTCACGCTGAAAAGCTGCTGCACTTTGAGCATTAAAAAGTGGAAAAGCAATCCCTCCGAATAACTCACATATCCAAGCTAATGGTATGGAATGAACAAAGAACAATAGTACAAAGGAGAGACCTCCTCCGATTAAACCAAGATACATAGTTTGAGGTGTTTTAGGAACCCGCGTAAGTAAGACCATTCCTAGTGCATAGCCGATTGGGAAAGCACCAGAAAAGATGGCATATTCCCATGAGTGACCGTTAAGTTCTCCTTTAATAAACGGAATACCAATAACCATTGCTGCTCCTACGGCAAACTGGACGGTGGAGGAAAGAAGAGATAATTTTAAGAGATAAGGATACTTGAAGAATATACGGTACCCTGTTTTCATTTCAGCCCACCAAAACTTTTTTGACCAGGTATCCACTTTCTCTGTACTTCTTATAGGAATCTGTAAGAGTGAAAGAAAACTGATAAAGAACATAATAGATGAAAAAACATAAATAAAATGTACAGGACCTACTAGTAGTAACAAAGATGTAGCTCCGGGAGCGATAAAGCTCATAAGGCGAATGGTAGCATCTAATAATCCATTTGCCTGAGTAAGCTCCTCTTCTTTACAAATATCAGGGAGCAGGGAAAAAGAAATGCTAGCATAGATGGGCTGCACCAGTCCCAAGGTACATTGTAGAATAATCAATCCTAGGATGGTTCCTGTGTACTTATCTGTGATATATCCAACCAGAGGAAGAAGGTATGCAAAGGAACGAATAAGTTGTATGTTACGAAGCACCTTCTCCTTTACAACATAATTGAGAAAGGGAGTGCTTATACTTTGTAGAAGCAAAGAAGGAATAAAATAAATAAGCCAAAGTGCTCCCATCCATTCCTTAGAACCTGTGACTTGATATAGTAACAGTCCATTTAGAATTCCGCCAGCCGCCCCACCAAATTCCGATACAACTTCTCCCATCCATAATGCCTTAAATGATTTAGAGTACGTCTTCATATGTCATCCCCAAGGTACTGGGTAAGACGTCTGGAAAAGTGAGTGAACTGTGTTGGATTGGCGGAATATATCCCTTTATCAGCCTTAATGAATTTGGCAGCTTTCAATAGTGAAAGTTGATGATGCAGGGTAGTCTTTGAAATATTGAATTGGGTGCTCATCTCTTGGAGGGATGAAGGTCCTCTTAACAATTGGTATAGCAATCGTAAGCGAAGTTCATCTCCTAATGCTTTATGACCGCGAACAAGATCAGTAGGTGGTATCCCGGGTTCTAGCAAATATTCGTCCCTCAATGGATAAAAGAATAATTTAGTGTCCGAAGTTCTTTTCTCTAAAACCCAGGGGCGATATGAAACATGAGGAATCAGTTTGACAGTCCAAATAGATGGTTCTGGTTGATATCTCACTCCATCCGTAATACGTTCAATCTCCTCAACAGGTCTAGTAACATCCAATGAATCATGTTGTTTTTGTTCAAAGGATAATGCTTTATTCCACTTCTCCCATTCCTCTTGCTGACTTATCCAGCTATGCCATTCTGTAATCGCTTCAATAAAAAGGACACATAATTCCTCACGGGAGTAACGAGCTAAACTTCGAATGTATCCACATAAATAATCATGGTCATAAAAATGTGTAGCATATTCCTCAAATGAGGCTAAGCTATGACGGAAAGCAGCAGCCTCAACAGCTTTTTTTCGTAAAGGTTCAAGCTCCCGACCTCCATATGGCAAAAGAGTTTCATATATACAGTCAGCTGAGAGGTTATAAAGGTGATTCGAAAAATCTGAAACAGATGATGAAGAGAATCTGTTTTGAAGCATAAGCAATCCGTACCAGAAGTTAGTCTCTTGTATCACTTGTAGAACATCTATAAGTGACGTAGGCATAGAACTCTGGTCTGTCAGCCATTTCTCGTCTAAATCAAATGTATGTCTAATTCGTGCATGTGTGTATCCTGCTATGCCTAGGATAACTTCCCAAACGGGTGAAGATTCTACCTCCAGGGAGATAGTTTCAATCAGTTGTGAGGAATACGTTTGTTTCATTTAAAAGCCTCCTTTCTATTTATAATATATATTCTAAAATATCAGAAAATAAAATTCAATAATTTTTGAATTTTATTTTTTAAAACTCTATAATAACTTTGTTTTCCTTAAAATGTATGTGCTATTC
>NZ_JBFPJI010000378.1:0-2935 GCF_040838205.1 Bacillus sp. S4 | reverse complement strand
TTACTATATGCACTGTTTACTATAGTTGTTGTTATTTTAGGTCTTATTTCCAGAAAGTTTGCTTTTGCATTACCTGATCTATTAAATGACTACTTAGGTGATGCGTTATGGGCATTAATGATTTTCACTGGATTCGGATTTTTATTTTCTAAAATAGAAACGAAGAAATTAGCTTTTATTAGTTTGATATTTTGCTACGGGATTGAAATTAGCCAATTGTACCATGAGACTTGGATAGATAGCATTCGCGCAACGACTTTAGGTGGACTCGTATTAGGGTACGGATTTTTATGGAGTGATTTAGTGGCTTACACAATTGGTGTTGGAGTAGGAATGCTTGGTGAGTTTATATTACGGAAGAAATAAGGGATTTTAAAAAGGAGCCATTTATGAAAAAAATTATATTAATTGGTTCTGGTGGTTCAGGAAAATCTACATTAGCAAGGCAGTTAGGAAATAAACTAAAAATACAGGTGTATCATCTTGATGCGTTATTTTGGAAACCGAATTGGGTAGGTGTTCCGAGGGAGGAACAAAGAACAGTTCAAAATGACTTAATTAAAGAAGAAAAGTGGATTATTGATGGGAATTATGGCGGGACAATGGACATAAGAATTAACGTAGCGGATACAATTATCTTTCTTGATATTCATAGAACAATATGTGTTTATCGTGCTTTTAAAAGAATTGTGCAATATCGGAATAAAACAAGACCGGATACGGGTGCTGGATGTGAAGAAAGGTTTGACTTGCAATTTTTCAAATGGATATGGGAATATCCTAAGACGAAAAGACCTGCAATTTTAAAAAGACTCGATCAATTAAATAAGGATAAAAGAGTTATTATTTTAAAAACACCAAATGAGGTTCAACGATTCTTAAAGGAAGTGCAGTAAGTATAAATTGGTGCGTTAAAAGCATTAATTTATGTTCCATTTTGAATGGAGGGATAATATTGAATGAAATCATTCGCTCGACTGATTCTTATATGGTAAAAGTTCCAACAGGAGAGGTAGTATTAAGAGATGATCGAATAAAAAAAGAATGGAAAGTTCAAGTTAAACCATTTCTTCTTGCAAAATATGCTGTAACGATGGAATTATATGATGCTATTACGAATAATACACCAAATATATTCAGAGATAATAATAAACCAGTTGTAAGTATCTCATGGAATGATGCGATTGTGTTTTGTAATTTACTTTCAAAAAAAGCGGGATTAAAAGAGTATTATTCTATTAGTGATAGCGGTCAAATTGTTAGTTGTAATTTAGATTCCAATGGCTACCGATTACCTTCTGAAGCAGAGTGGCAATATGCGTGTAAGGCAGGAACTACTGGATACATATATGGAAAGCTTAAAGAGATTGCTTGGTATAATGAAAATTCAGATGGACATATTCATGAGGTCGGGGGAAAAGAACCGAATGCATGGGGATTATATGATATGTTAGGGAACGTTTGGGAATGGTGTTACGATTTGTATGATGAAAAGGTGTATGGATCGTACCGAATTTTCCGGGGTGGTAGCTGGGCTGAAGGAGCGAGAGGGTGCGGTGCTACTTGTCGCCGCCGTAGCCATCCTACATTTCATATAGATGATCTTGGTTTTAGGCTTGCTAGGTCCATTTAGAAGGAGAATAAAAGATAGGAGTACGGAAAGTGTCTGTACTCCTAATGACAACATAGAAATCATTTAACCTAAGGAGTGTTTACATTGGCACGTGTTTTATTCATTAACGCTGGATCAGAAGGTCATATTAATCCAACCATTAAAGTTGTAGAAGAACTAATTTCCCGCGGTGAAGAGGTAGTTTATTTTTCAATAGAAGCTTTCAGGGAGCGTATTGAAAAAACAGGGGCTACTGTACGAACAATTGACGACCAAAAGTTTATAAAAGCTTTTCTTTCCGGTGGTCGAAATTATTTACCAGAAAGAATAAATGGTCTTTTACATACAGCAGATGTTATTATACCGAGTGTTCTTGAACAAATTGAAGGAGAACATTTTGATTACATCATTCACGATTCTATGTTTGGCTGTGGACATCTAATTGCTCAAATTCTTAAGCTGCCAGCAATTAATTCATGTACATCTTTTGCGCAGGATGAAAAATCATTTACAAGAATGTTAGAACATCTTTCGAAAAATATATCAGAGGAATCTATTGAAAAAATTAAAAATGATTATCAAAACTTAACGATAGGAATTAAAGAAAAATATGGTGTTGAAATTAAATCACCTTATGAAGTTTTCTGTAATCCTGCACCACTTACAATTGTTTATACAACTAGGGAGTTCCAACCTTTTGGAGAAGCTTTTGATGAATCATATAAATTTGTAGGACCATCTCTTTCTACACAATTAAGAAAAGAAAACTTCGATTTTACTGCAATCGAAGGGGAAAGTCCCATTTATATTTCACTAGGTACGGTTTTTAACGAGGCCATTACTTTCTATAAACTTTGTTTTAAAGCGTTTGAGAATACCGATTATACTATTGTTATGTCTATCGGTGAAAAGACTAAAATAAGTGATTTAGGTGAGATTCCTAAAAACTTCATTGTGAAAAATTATGTTCCACAAACTAAGGTGCTTACATATACAAAATTATTTATTACACACGGTGGGATGAATAGTACGCATGAAGGACTTTATAATGGGGTGCCACTAATTGTAATTCCGCAAAGTGCGGATCAGCCAGTAATTGCAAGGCAAGTTGAGAATCTCGGAGCAGGAGTTACATTACAAATGCAAGGATTAGTGGAGAGTCAACTACGTGAAAGTGTAGATTTTGTGTTAGGTGATATATCATTTAAAGAAGCTGCTTTGAATATGAAGGAATCTTTCCGAAAGTCAGGTGGGTATGAGAAAGCTGTTGATGAGATTTTTAAAAATAAAAGTCAATACAACATCTAATTAAAAACCTAGTTG
>NZ_JBFPJI010000377.1:0-2937 GCF_040838205.1 Bacillus sp. S4 | reverse complement strand
TATATATTTTTCACAAAATGACTCTTTGTAATTCCCCGTGTGAGTAATATATAAGAAATGATAAAAAAATTCTTCAATAAGAAGAGGAGAAAGCATTATAATATTCACTTTCCAGAAAGAGACAAAGGCAAAGACCAATTTGAAAACGAAAAAAACCTCTGATGATTTTTCAGAGGTTTTTCGTTTCTTAGTATGCTTCTAAAAACTCAGTAACTTGCTCTTCCGTTTTTGCATTTGCACTATGTAAGTGACCTAACTTTTCGCCATTTTGATATACAAGTAGGCTTGGAATACCCATTACTTGATACTCTTCAGCAATACTTGGGAACTCATCTTTATTAATAGAATACCATTCAAACTTATTGAACTCTTCCATTACATCTCCGATAAAGTTGTCCATGCGCACGCAATCTGGGCACCATGTAGTAAAGAACTTAACAACTACTGGCTCCTCGCTTGCGATGATGTCTTTGAATTCTTTGTCAGACTTGATTTCTCTCATGTTTTGTTGCTCCTTTTTCACTTATAATATTTTGGGTTATTTAGGCGGCGTTTTTGCCAAGAAAAGAAAACTTCTAACGAAAGTTCTTCTTTCCGAATAATTCTTTTGCAAATTGATCCACCGCAGTTTCCTGAAGTCCTGGTACAACATGTGAGTAGGTGTCCAGTGTGATACCTACTCTTTTATGTCCTAATCGTTCACTTACAATCTTCGGATGTATACCTTGTTTCAACATTAATGTTGCATGAGTATGCCTCAGATCATGGAACCGAATATCAGGAACCTCACTTTTCTTTATAAGCTTTTTCCAGAGCTGTGTCAAACTTCTGAAACGGCAGACCAAATCGCAGTCATTATAGCCTTCACCATATCGCTCTTTTTCCCTCAGAGATTTTTTGCAGATGGTCATTTAGTGCCATTAAAGTAATGTCAGGCAAAATCAGCAATCTCTTTCCTGAAGAGGTTTTTAGTTCATGGAATCCCTTTGTAATGTGAGAGAGGGAACGGTTAACAGATAACGTTCGTCTCTCAAAATCAATATCTTTCCATTGTAGACCTAAGATTTCACCTTTACGCATTCCACATGTAATAGCAAGAAGATAAGCGATATAATAATGGTTTTCTTTTGCATGTTCTAAAAAACGAAGAACTTCTTCATCGATTAAAAAACTAGGGGGTTAACGCTGATTTAGTGGAAAGAGCTCATTATATCACTCTTTCGGAGGAGGTGAGTTAGGATGCGGAAATGGTTAAAGAAACTATTTTCGAAAAAAACGCCCACCCTGCATTGTTTATGAGGAACAAGAAGGTGAGCTTCAATTAAACGAAACTGATTGGATTTGTGAAAATTGTGCCCAAATTATGCATGAACAAGGTATTGAAAGCGATGAATAGTACCCTTTACATCTTATTCCATATAAACAAAGCTGGTTAGCTTCTGATTCAAGTGCTATTAAATGATCATTATTAATAGAGTTATTCGTATACATTCTGTTCTTTTGGATGTTAAGAACCGTATAATTCACATCGTTATGTTCATTTGAAAATGTTGATTCGTTTAATAATGTCAGCGTTGAGTTGATGTTGTATTTATCAATTCGCTCTTTCTTTCCTTTGAAAAACAGTTTGATAAGATGCGGCTCATCATTAATGAGCAAACCGAGTTCAGGTGATGAGCGGACGATTAAATCATCTGATATCCAATGTGATTTACCTGGACCGAACCAAGAGACGTCGTTGTTTTTAATAAATTTTTTGTACTGCTTTATGACATCGATATAGTTTTGCTTTTTCCTTTGATCAACCGTTTGTACTAATGTTTCGAAACATTCAAAAGGTAGTTCATTTTGATGAAATTTAATAACAGTGTCTCGTAATTGTTTCCAGTAATCAAAAGCTGGTTGGTATTCAGGTTGAGATTTTAGATTTTTTACAAAGTTTGTTTTAGCTGCACTACTTTTCAGTGTGAAGTCTAAAAATTGTGTAAGTCCTACTTTAATTTCTGCCATATTACACCCCCTTTCCAAACATTACTAATTCGATAATAGAAAGGAAAATCCTGCATTTTTTAAGAAGGCGAGCTAGATGCTAGAAAACCAGATGTCCATGCACAATGGCCATGGTAAAGCTGATCCACAGGAGCAAGAAGGTATCATGACAACGTCTATCGATGCCGAAAAGTTACAAGATGCCATCAGTCGAGCGGTAATGATTTCACAGGAATATCCAGAAGGCGCGGAACCTGAGGGTGTGAATGGGAGCATTAATGAAGCATTGGAATTGTTACAAAAGTATTTTGGGCAATAAAAAAGGACTCACGGCAATGAGTCCTCATAAAAAAATATATGTTGGTATCAGTATAATATGGA
Organism: Bacillus sp. S4; assembly: GCF_040838205.1. Taxonomy (NCBI): domain Bacteria; kingdom Bacillati; phylum Bacillota; class Bacilli; order Caryophanales; family Bacillaceae; genus Bacillus; species Bacillus sp. S4. The sequence goes on along the minus strand of NZ_JBFPJI010000377.1, from coordinate 567 downwards.
AGGTGAGTGAATAGAACATGCAAGCAAAAGTATTGGTTAACACACTAAACATGGACCACGCTCAGTGGTTGCAAGCTATTGGTGGCTCAGATGTTTCTGCAATCGCAGGTTTAAATTAATGAAAATCAGCAGTTCAAGTACTCTTTGAAAAAACACAAGCGATTGAAAAGGAAGATTTACAAAGTGAACGGCATATTTCGGAAACGTTTTGGAAGAGGTAGTTGCAAAAGAATTTTCCAAGCGTACGAATTTAAAGGTACAACGCAGAAATGCAATCCTGCAGCATCCTGAATACCCGTGGATGATTGCAAATGTAGACCGATTGATTGTCGGTGAGAAGATTGGCCTTGAATGCAAAGTGTCGTCTGAATATTTTGAAAAAAGTGGGGATCAAAAGAAGGAAGGTGAGCAAAAACGCTATTTGAATAAAAGCTAGTGGACTAGTTTTTAACACTCACTGAAATTAAGAATCATAACATACTTTGTAATAACTTATATGGAAGTGAGTTGAATAATAATGTTTTATTCATATTTTGATACCCGAGATAGAATGCGTCCGTATGGTAC
>NZ_JBFPJI010000031.1:0-23492 GCF_040838205.1 Bacillus sp. S4 | reverse complement strand
ACTATATGTACTATCTTAAACATACCCCCCTAGTTTCTTGACTAAGCTGGAAGTTTTCAAGATTAATTACTAATTGGTTAGATACTTGGTTAGATGAATTTTTATTTTAGTATTTGGCATAGCTGTAACAATGTTTTTTACAACAATCACACCATTTCCTAGTAACATTCCACCAACTAATAATACATATATGGATTTTTTGATAATCTTACCCCCAACAGTCTATTATTCTAGAATCGTCCCTAAAAATCAATAGTTAATTGGTATTTTACTATTTTCACTTCATCACCATAACATATCTTTGTCACATGTATTTATATTAGAAAACTGACACAGAAAAAGAGACAGCTCTGCCATCTCTTTTTCTGTGTCAGTTTCCCCTCATCAAGACGTACGTGAGGTTCTCCCCCATACGTCTTTTCGTTGATCTTCTTTCTTTGACATCTAATCAGTCTATAGACTGATTAGATGTCTTTATATCAACTTGTATATCACTTCTAAACAAAAATAAGTATCTTTTCTTTTGTCTACTACATTTTTTCTGGTGCAGATACTCCTACGATTGCTAATGCATTTTGAAGTGTAGTGCGTACTGCTTTCATTAATTCGTAACGAGCTTTACTTAATTCTAAGTTATCTTGGTTTAATACTTTTTCTGCATTGTAGAAGCTGTGTAATGCTGCAGCTAATTCAAATGCATAGCTTGTAATGCGGTGTGGCAGACGTTTTTGCGCTGCATCCGCAACTACAGCTGGGAATTCACCAAGTTTTTTCAGTAACTCTACTTCTTTCTCAGAAGTAACAAGTTTGTAATTCACGTCTCCGCCTGTAGCTAATCCTAACTCTTCACCTTGACGAAGGATACTGCATACACGAGCATGAGCATATTGTGCATAGTATACTGGGTTTTCATTAGATTTTGATACAGCTAAGTCCATATCGAAGTCTAAATGAGAATCACCGCTACGCATTGCGAAGAAGTAACGCATTGCGTCCACGCCTACTTCTTCCATAAGCTCACGAAGTGTAACTGCTTTACCTGTACGCTTACTCATTTTCATTTTTTCACCATTTTGGTACAGTTGTACCATTTGGATGATTTCTACTTCAAGTGTTTCTTTATCGTAACCTAGCGCTTGAATAGCAGCTTTCATACGAGGAATGTAACCGTGGTGGTCAGCACCCCAAATGTTGATTAGCTTATCGAAACCACGCTCTAATTTATCACGGTGGTAAGCGATATCTGGCGTTAAGTATGTGTAAGAACCGTCATTTTTAATTAATACACGGTTTTTGTCGTCACCGTAAGTCATTGAACGGAACCAAGTTGCTCCGCCTTCTTCAAAGATTTCGTCACGCTCTTTTAATACAGCAAGAGCCTGATCAATTTTTCCGTTTTTGTATAATGATGTTTCTGAGAACCATACATCGAAGTTAACACGGAAGCTTGCTAAGTCTTTTTGAAGTTTTGCTAACTCATATTTTAAACCGTATGAACGATAGAATTCATAGCTTTCCTCTGCATCAGCTTTTGCATAACGATCGCCAAACTCTTCAGCTAAACGTTTACCGATTCCAATGATGTCCGCACCATGGTAACCGTCTTCTGGCATTTCTTTCTCTAAACCTAAAGCTTGCATGTAACGAGCTTCAACAGAAAGAGCTAAGTTATGAATTTGGTTACCAGCATCATTAATGTAGTACTCACGAGATACATCGTATCCTGCTTTTGCTAATACGTTACATAAAGTGTCCCCTACTGCCGCACCACGTGCATGTCCTAAGTGAAGATCGCCTGTTGGATTCGCAGATACGAACTCAATTTGTACTTTTTCACCTTTACCAGTATTCGTTTCACCGTATGCTTCACCAGCGTTAACGATTGTTGGGATTAAGTCTGTTAAGTAGCTATTATCCATGTAGAAGTTAATAAAACCAGGACCAGCGATTTCAATCTTTTCAATAGAAGCTTTTGCTTTATCGAAGTTTGCAACTAATTCTTCTGCAATCATACGAGGTGCTTTTTTCGCAACGCGTGCAAGTTGCATTGCCATATTTGTAGAGAAGTCACCATTTGTTTTATCTTTTGGCGATTCTAATACAACGTTTGGAATTTGTTCTTCTGTCGCTAATTCTGCCTTTAATACAGCAGCTTGAATTTCTTCTTTAATCAATTCTTTTACTTGTTCTAAAGAATTCATTACTTTGCCTCCTTCAAATTAATTGTAATTGTATATCTGCCAGCCTCTTGTTCACTTAGAAGCAATGCGTACGTTAAGAAGAGTTGTCCTTTTTTCTTTTCATCCGACCATTTAAAAAGAACGTTATCGGTTTTCGTTTGCAATGCAAATGTACCAAGCTCACTCGTATACGTACCAGTTGTCCATTCACCTTTCACATGCGTCTGACGCATAGAAATAGCACCTGAACGCATAATGAGAACTTGTTCATCTTGAATTTTAATAATTGTTTTCACTTCGCCTTGTTCGTTCGACTCTTGGAATGTTATATATGTACCTTGACCTTTTACATAGTATTGACCATTTGCTTCAAAAGCAACGGTTTCCTTCCTCGCCCCTTCACGGATTTCTGTTACGAAATGAACGTGTACCGGCAAGCCTGCAAGTTGTTTCTTCACGTCTTGCACACCCTTCAAATGTTATAGATATTAAATACTACTTATAATAAATCACTTTTCCTATCATATCAAAAAAAGACTCTGTCTGTCTGCTGAAAAATCAGGAAAACTCCTTTTCAAAAAATAATTCACCTTCACTTTATTTCATATGTTAAAATGTTTTTTAAATCTAAATATTCTTTCACTTTAAAGGGGTGAATTTGGTGATACCAACAAAATTAAAAAAAGGTGATGAAATAAGGGTTATTTCACCATCTTGTAGTTTAAGTATTGTCTCAAATACGAACCGAGAGCTTGCCACAAAAAGATTAACCGATATGGGCTTTCACGTTACATTCTCAAAAAATGCTGAAGAAATAGATCGCTTTTCTTCATCCTCTATTGCTTCACGAGTTCAAGATCTTCATGAAGCATTTAGAGATCCTAATGTAAAAGCAATTTTGACGACACTTGGCGGATACAACTCTAACGGTTTATTGAAACATCTCGATTATGATTTAATTCGAGAAAATCCGAAGTTTTTCTGCGGTTATTCTGATATTACCGCTTTAACTAACGCGATTTATGCTAAAACAGGCTTAGTTACATATTCAGGTCCTCACTTCTCTTCATTTGGAATGGAGAAAGGCCTCGATTATACGACCGATTACTTTTTAAAATGCTTAACTTCTAATGAGCCTATTGAAATATTGCCGGCTGAAACATGGAGCGATGATTCTTGGTATATTGATCAGGAAAATCGAGAATTTATTAAAAATGAAGGATATGTTTCAATTCAAGAAGGAGAAACTACAGGAGATATTATTGGTGGTAATATGAGCACATTTAATTTACTACAAGGTACGCCATATATGCCTAACTTACAGGACAAAATTTTATTTCTTGAAGAGGATAGTTTAACAGAAAAAGCTACCCTTAAAACTTTTGATCGATATTTACATTCTCTTATGCAGCAACCCGACTTTGAACATGTAAAAGGCATTGTTATAGGAAGAATGCAAAAAGGAGCAGAATGTGCGATAGCAGACATTCAAGAAATGATTGCTTCAAAGGTAGAACTTAAACATATACCTATCATTGCAAATGCTAGTTTTGGGCATACAACTCCTATTTTCACTTTTCCCATTGGCGGAAGAGCAACAATCACTTCTAATACAAAGAGCACATCTATTACAATTTTAACGAATTAAAAAAGGAGCGATTTGTTCGCTCCTTTTAAACTTTTTCTATTTTTTGTAATGCCTTTTGCGGGATTGATTCTTTCGGGATTTCAGCCCATCCTTTTCCTTGCATACCCTTTGCATAAATTTTTATAAAATCACCTGTATGCAATTCACGGTTCACTATTCTTTTAATAATTTGTAGCTTTCCGTCTTCCGTATACCCTTTAAATGTATACAAATATTCATCGTCTTTTTTCTCACCTTTATCTATAACTGCATAATAATCTTGTATTTCTTTATTTGAAAAGAAGTTGTCTACAAAAGCATGTACCCCTTCTGTTTTTGTGTTTAAATAATATGCTGTTCCCCCTAAAATAATGGCGAACACAGCTAAAACTTTAATGACCAATTTCATAAATGCGCCTCCTGTTTGCACTTCTTTCTCACTAACCGTATGTCTATACCTGTATTATACGAAAAAAAGCATACTATACTCCATCGAAATGTCTTACACTTCCCTTACATTATTGTAAGGATTTTTCACCTTACAGCAATTTCCGGGCAAAAAGTTTTTCCGTTTAACAAACTTTTATATTATTATTGAATGATACGAATTTTTATTACAAAAATCAAAGGAGACAGTTTTCAAATGGCTATCTTGCAAGGTTTAGCACTATTACTTGTTGTACTCTGTCTATTTACACTTTTTAGTTACCGTGCTCCTTACGGAATGAAAGCAATGGGTGCTTTAGCTAATGCAGCAATCGCGAGTTTTCTTATTGAGGCATTTCACCGTTATATCGGTGGAGAAATGTTTCATAATGACTTTTTACAATCAGTAGGAGAAGCTTCTGGTAGTATGAGCGGTGTCGCAGCGGCGATTTTAGTAGCATTAGCAATCGGTGTTTCACCCGTATACGCTGTTTTAATCGGTATAGCTACTAGTGGATTCGGTATTTTACCAGGATTTTTCGCTGGATATGTTTGTGCTTTCGTCGTGAAATTTCTCGAAAAGAAATTACCAGCTGGTGTAGAATTTTTAGCAATTCTATTTATTGCCGCACCAATTTCACGTGGAATGGCTATGCTTATGGATCCACTCGTTAACGCAACACTCGGTAAAATCGGTTCTATGATTTCAGTTGCAACTACAGAAAGTCCTATCATTATGGGTATTATGCTTGGTGGATTAATCACAGTTATTTCTACATCTCCATTAAGTTCTATGGCACTAACTGCAATGCTTGGATTAACAGGTTTACCAATGGCAATTGGTAGTCTTGCCGTAGCAGCTTCTGCCCCAATGAACTTTATTTTCTTTAAACGACTAAAAATTTGTTCAAAGAAAGATACAATCGCTGTGGCAATCGAGCCGTTAACACAAGCCGATGTTGTCTCAGCAAACCCAATTCCTATCTATATGACAAACTTTGTTGGCGGTGCGCTTGCCGGTATTATTACGTCGCTATTCCAGCTCGTTAATAATGCACCAGGGACAGCATCACCAATTCCAGGACTTCTCGTCTTGTTCGGATTTAATGATGTAATAAAAGTAACGATTGCTGCCGTATTATGCGGAATCGTTACCACAATTGTTGGATACGTCGGTTCGATTGTGTTCCGCAAATATCCAATCCGTTCTGCTGATGAAATTCGCGGCATTACTTCGGAAGAGAAAGTTGCATAAGAAAAAGAGCTATTCTCATCGTTTGAGAATAGTTTTTTTGATGTCTCGTGACGGTAAGTGAAATTATATCAGCGATTTTTCGAATATATCGACCGCAACTTGAATTATATCAGCGATTTTTTAAATATATCGACTTACCGACACATAACGACAAAAGTAAAGGCCTCCTAGTCATCTAGGAGGCCTTTACTCTATCCAGCTACAACGGCTAGAATCTCCTGCGATTCTGAGCAAGCCGCTTCCGCTTTTATTTTATCCAGTTACGCCTTCTAGACCCTTGCGTCTAAGGACCTTCCCTGCCAAAAGGTAAAAAGCACCTTTTGTAGGAAAGAACCTTAGTCACCGGGTCTAAACAGTCGGCTTCACTTTTATTTCACCCAACCGAGCAGCATTTCCCGCACGAATTTACTTGCTGCGATTGGTGTTTGATCACTATGATCGTAGACTGGAGCTACTTCTACTAAGTCTGCTCCGACTACTTTTATATTTGAATTTGCAATTGCTACGATGGACTCTAATAGTTCTTTAGATGTGATACCTCCAGCTTCTAATGTTCCTGTTCCAGGAGCGTGAGCTGGGTCTAATACGTCGATGTCAATTGTGACATAGACTGGGCGTCCTGCAAGTTTCGGTAATACTTCTTTTAACGGTTCTAATACGTCAAATTTATATAAGTTCATACCTACTTCTTTTGCCCATTCGAATTCTTCCTTCATTCCAGAACGAATACCGAAAGAATATACGTTTTCCGGACCAATTAAATCGCACACTTTACGAATTGGTGTAGAGTGGGATAAAGGCTCTCCCTCATATGACTCACGTAAGTCAGTATGAGCATCCATATGGATGATTGCTAAATCCGGATATTTTTTTGCCATTGCCTTAAAAATTGGCCAAGACACTAAGTGCTCTCCGCCGAGACCTAGTGGAAACTTACCGGCATCTAATAGTTTTGCTACATATTCTTCAATCATGTCTATGCTGCGCTGTGGGTTCCCAAATGGTAATGGAATATCACCCGCATCAAAGTACTTTACCTCTTCTAGTTCACGATCTAAATACGGACTATATTCTTCAAGACCGATTGATACTTCACGAATACGTGCAGGGCCAAAGCGAGATCCTGGACGAAAACTTACTGTCCAATCCATAGGCATCCCATAAATAACCGCCTTTGACTCTTCAAAACTTGGATGACTTTTTATAAATACTTTACCTGAATAAGCTTCATCAAAACGCATACTCTTTTCCTCCTTGTGTGGAACTTAAGGTATCCCAACCTTTCATTATTTCTCAAATTTGGAGCCTATAACTCCTCTTTCTCGATTTACCTGTGCCTTCTTTTTCTTACAAGAAGACTACTTCATTTGTAGCAGTGTAAGTAACTAGCATGTTCAAGCCTTCTAGACAAACACCTTAAATGAGTTACTTACACTTTATTTATTTCAATTTAACGCTCTTACTTAATTAAATCGCCAACAAATTTCGGTAGTGCGAATGCTGCATTGTGTAATTCTTTTGTGTAATATTTCGTTTCGATTTCGTGGAAACGCTCTTCACTTACTTCTAATGGATCATGTTTTTTAGATCCGATCGTGAACGTCCAAAGTCCACTTGGATACGTCGGAATGTTTGCTGTGTATAGACGAGTAATTGGGAAAATCTCTTTTACGTCTTTAAATACAGTTGTAATTAGTTCTGGTGTAAACCAAGGGTTGTCCGTTTGGGCAACGAAAATACCATCTTCTTTTAACGCTTTTGAAATTCCAGCGTAGAAGCCTTTTGTAAATAAGTTTACTGCTGGGCCTACTGGCTCAGTAGAATCTACCATAATTACGTCATATTCGTTTTCGCTTTCTGCGATGTGTAGGAAACCGTCTCCTACTTTTACTTCTACACGTTCATTATCTAATGCACCTGCAATTGATGGTAAGTACTGCTTAGAGTACTCAATTACTTTTCCATCGATTTCAACAAGAGTTGCTTTCTTCACGCTTGGGTGTTTTAACACTTCACGAATAACACCACCATCGCCTCCGCCAACAACTAATACGTTTTCAGGGTTTGGATGTGTAAATAAAGGTACGTGCGCTACCATTTCATGATAAACGAACTCGTCCTTTTCTGTTGTCATAACCATGCCGTCTAAAATAAGCATGTTTCCGAACTCTTCCGTTTCAACCATATCAAGTTTTTGGAATTCTGTTTGCTCCGTATGTAATGTGCGGTTAATACGCGCCGTAATTCCAAAATGCTTTGTTTGTTTTTCAGTGAACCATAGTTCCATCGTACAATCACGCCTTTCGCTGCAAATTTATAATAGGGACATCATTAATGTCCCCTAACAAAAATAAAACAAAACATCCAAAAAGTATAGTTAAAAGTACAAAAATACCGAAAATATATTTTAGTCAGAGGGTTCTAACATATATGCGAAAAAGGTTTGCTCTGTAATAGGAAAGAAAACCCTTTCTTAAGAAAGGGCTTTTGTCTCTATTTCTACCGGTTTACGAATTGGAATTAAGATCATAACGCAACCGACTAACACAACAATTCCACCGACTAAAAACGGGCTTTGCGGCGAAACTGTATGACCGATGACTCCTGATAAAATTGGAGCAATCGCGCCTCCTAACCAACGAACGAAGTTATAAACACCTGATGTAACAGATCTTTCATAAGGTGAAATATCCATTACATAACTTGTAAATAACGCATTGTTTAATCCTGATGCTAATCCAGATAGAACGATTAACACGATTTGTAACCACATAATTTTTACGAAGAATAGTGCAATTAATAACATCGCAAATACGAGTAAACTACCCTTTAACATTGCTTTTGGTTCATATTTACCTTCTAGCTTATGTGCTAAAATTGCTGATCCGTAAGCTAGCGCTAATCCCCATCCACAAAATACAAATCCTAATTGAATAGCAGATAAGTGCATAATAAGTGGTGAATAGGCTAAAACAACGAAAAATCCGTAGTAATATAACATCCCTGAGATGGCACCTTGCATAAACGGTTTATACTTCACCAAGTTAAGTAATTCCCCCATGCCTGCTGCTTTACGCTTCACTTTTCGCTCCGGTTCTTTTACAAAAAAGAAAACTAAAATAAATGCTAAGGAAATTAAAATACTCGTCGCAAAAAATGGGTAACGCCAAGAATGTCCACCTAATATTCCGCCTAATAATGGTCCACCTGCCATCCCTAAACCAATGGCTGCTTCATATAGTCCTACTGCTTCATGAACTTCTTTACTTAATGCAATTAATAATGTCATCGCTGTTGCGAAGAACATCGCATTTCCTAATCCCCACCCAGCGCGGAAAAGAGATAATTGAGCAATCGTTTGCGATATACCACATATAAATGCAAATACAGTCACAATCGCAAGACCAATCGTCATCATTCGTTTATCACCAAATCTTGATGCAAATATTCCAGCTGGTAACATCATAATTGCCATCGTTAAAATATATGATGTAAATAACATCTCGACTTGCCAATGCGATGCACCAATTTGTTCAGCAATACTTGGTAAAATTGGGTCGACTACCCCTATACCTGAAAAGGCAAGGAAGGTAGCCACCACTGTAATCAATCTCCCTAATTTTTGTTTGCTCTCCATTTTGATTACTCTCCTTTTGTATTCTCTAAAAATGTAACTGCACGGCTTAAACTATCCTCTAGCTCTGCCTTCACGCGATGCATTTGCTCCATTTTCTCGTCTAACGTTTGCACTTGTTCTTCAAGCATCTCTTTAATTTCTTGAATCACTTCACGGTCACGCGGATTCTCACTATTTCTTCTTTGTTCCATTCTTTCTTTTAACGATAAGAAATGTTGCATTTCTTGAAGCGTAATTCCTAGCACTTCTTTCGCTTCCACAATCCTTTTAATTCTTGCAATGTCCTCGTCTGTATACAGGCGAATATTCCCTTCACTGCGTTCTGGGGGATGAATTAAACCAATTTCCTCATAATAACGAAGTGTACGCTTTGTTAAACCGACTTGCTTTGTTACTTCATCAATTTTATACATGTGTATTCCTCCCTTCACCGGATTATTACATTTTACGTTAACGTTAACTATTGTGCAACTATTATACTTTTGTAAATGTTTGTCATATGAATTGTATTTTTCTCAAAGCAGTTTCATAATGAAAGAAAAGAGATGATAAGGAGATTTCCAAATGAATAAACCACTTATTTTCGCTCATCGCGGGGTAAAAGGAACACACCCAGAAAATACGATGATTGCCTTCCAAGAGGCTGAACGCATTGGTGCTCACGGAATTGAACTTGATGTTCATCTATCAAAAGATGGTGAACTAGTTGTTATTCATGATGAAACAGTGGACCGTACAACAAATGGCGTGGGACTTGTTTCTGAGAAAACTGTAGAAGAATTACAAGTTTTAGATGCTGGTAGCCATAAAGACCCTTCTTTCCATGAGGCAAAAATCCCAACGTTACGAGAAGTATTTATTTGGCTCTCTACAACAAATTTACAACTTAACATTGAATTAAAAACAGATGTTATTCACTATCCAACTATTGAAGAAAAGGTCGTCGCTCTCGTTCGTGAATATCATCTATCCAATCAAATTGCATTTTCATCATTTAACCACGATTCCGTTTCATTATTAGCAGAAATTGCTCCAGAAATTCCAAGAGCGATTTTGTACGATACACCACTTGCAGATCCTATTGCTGAAGCAAAAAAACGTGGGGCAACTGGATTACATCCAAACTTTCAATTATTAACGAAAGAGTTTGTCCAATTAGCACAGGGGCAAGGATACGTTTTTCGTCCTTACACCATTAATGAATATAAAGATTTACAAACTATGATTGATTATGGCGTAGATGTTATTATTACCGATTGGCCAGCGCGTGCTTTTGAGCTCCTTTCTTAAATGAAGGGGCTCTTTTTATTTTGGAAATTTCATTGTTTAAAATAAACGAAAACCCTCAATACTAATACAATAATGCTTGTATTAATGAGGGGCTGAAAAAGATGGATCAAACTATGAATCCAAAACTTAAAAAATATAAACGTCTTTTCTTCACCGTAATGTTTTCTTGTGTTCTTTTTTTCGTTTTTTCCTTTTTTATTATCATTGTAGCCGCAAAAATTATGGGACCTCCCCCTGTTGCGGTTCCGCAAACGAGTGTCTTTTACGCTAATGATGACACTGTTATAGGACAAAGTAATGAAATGCAAAAACGCTATAATGTATCTCTCGATGAAATTTCTCCTTATGTAAAAGGGGCGACACTATCTATTGAAGATCAACGATTCTACAAACATCATGGCTTTGATATGAAGCGCATTGCTGGTGCCATTGTTGCCGATTTAAAAGCAATGGCAAAAGTACAAGGTGCTAGTACTATCACACAACAGTATGCTCGTAACCTATACTTAGATCATGATAAAACGTGGAAGCGTAAACTATTAGAAGCAATGTATACCGTTCGTCTTGAAGTGAACTATAATAAAAATCATATTTTAGAAGGGTATTTAAATACAATTTATTACGGGCATGGTGCTTACGGAATTGAAGCTGCTTCCCGCCTGTATTTCGATAAAACTGCAAAAGAATTAACATTAGCAGAAGCTAGTATGCTCGCCGGCATTCCGAAAGGACCCAGTTTCTACTCTCCCTTTTTAAAAGAAGAGCGTGCTAAAGGGCGTCAATCTCTCATACTAAATGAAATGGTAGAACAAGGGTATATTACAAAACAGCAAGCTGCCTCAGCAAAAAAAGAGACACTTACTTTTGCCTCATTGGATACGAAAAAAGTTGCAGAAATTGCACCTTATTTCCAAGATGCTGTACAAGCTTCCCTTCTTCGTGATATCGGATTAGATGAGCAAGCCTTACAGCGAGGTGGTTTGCGTATTTATACAACACTAGACCCTAAATTACAATCTGTAGCAGAGCAAGCTGTAAAAAATCATATACCTGAAACAACAAACATCCAAACTGCCCTCGTCTCTATGAATCCAAAAACGGGTGAAGTGGCTGCCCTTGTTGGTGGAACTGATTATAATACGAGTCAATTTAACAGGGCTACACAAGCCGCTCGTCAGCCCGGGTCTACATTCAAGCCTTTCCTATATTATGCAGCCTTAGAACGAGGATTCACCCCTGCCACACGCTTAAAAAGCGAATACACGGTATTCACTTTAGGTGACGGTGTTTCAAAGTATAAACCAAAAAACTATAAAAACTATTATGCAGACGATTTTGTGACAATGGCACAAGCACTCGCTGTTTCTGATAACGTATATGCTGTGAAGACGAATTTATTTTTAGGCGAAGACATTCTTACAAAAACAGCGAAGCAATTCGGCATCGCTAGCGCATTAAAAGATGTTCCGTCTCTCGCTCTCGGCACATCTCCTGTAAAGCCAATTGAAATGGTCAATGCTTATAGCATGTTTGCAAACGGCGGGAAAGAAGTAAAACCAATCTTTATAAGGCGCATCGTTGATCATGAAGGAAATATGCTATACGATGCTCATTTAGAAAGTAAACAAGTTCTAGATAAAAGCAAAGCTTTTGTGATGGAAGAAATGATGACAGGTATGTTTAATAAAAAACTAAGCAGTTATGCCGCTGTGACCGGTCAATCGATGTTATCAAAACTATCAAGAACATATGCCGGGAAATCTGGCTCTACAGAAACTGATAGTTGGATGATTGGATTTACCCCGCAACTTGTAACAGGGGTTTGGATTGGATACGATCAACCTAAATCCATTTCAAATGTAGCAGAACAAGGATACGCGAAAAAAATATGGACCGATACAATGGAAAAAGGATTAGATGGACAGCCTAAAAAAGAGTTCAAACAACCAACAGATGTTGTTGCTGTCGACGTTAACCCTGAAAACGGTAAGATTGCGACAAAAAATTGTCCCATTTCTGTGAAGATGTATTTCGCAAAAGGTACAGAGCCAACAGAGTACTGTATGGATCACGTTGATGGTAAGGAAGAATTCGAAAAGGTTAGTGAAGAAAAGAAAAAGACGGGTTGGTGGAAAAAATATCTCCCGTGGTAAGAAAGAAGGCTATTGATATTTCTTGTCGAATTGCTGATATATTTTCATATCCCATAGTCCTATTCACAAAATAAAAAGGATGCCTCACTAGTCAAAAATCGACTAATGAGACATCCTTTTCTTTTATTCACCTAATAATGCACGTCGCAATTCTTCACTAGATTCATTCCAAATTGCTTCATTATGCTCTTTTAAGAATGTACCAAGTACTTTTTTAGATGATTCATCCATATGATCAATCATGATGTGACGCTTTAGTGATTTATCCATTTTGTTTACATGCTCTGGAAGTGATTTATATCCGCGGCGAATTTCACGATCAACTGTCATTTCACAAGCAGTTACACCTGCGTAATATGCACCGTTTGGTGTTCTTTCAATCGTTACCCAAACAAGCCAAAATGGTTTTCCGTTTGGAACTTCATCTTTATTTGTTAAAAACTTAATTCCTTTTTCTACCGTACTACGTGCATGCATCGCACCGATATCAACGAACGCAGTTTTCTCTAATACATCAACAAATACAGGAGAAATATTTTCTAGGCTTAATGCCCCAACACCAAATCCACCATGTCCATCTGTGGAGTCATTCTTCACGATATTAAAACCGATTTTTTTCTTTTTCTCTGTCATATGTAAATTCCTCCTCACTTAATAATTATAGGAGCCCGAAAATAGGCGCAATGATACTTTGTAAAAATACTAATACATACGGAATAACTACATTGAAAATAGGCTGAATTGTGTAATTGCTAAGCGGTGTAATAACAAGAATTAATAACGCAATTGATCCATACTTTTCATACTGTGTCATTTTCGCACGAATATTTGCTGGTGCTAAATCTTCCACAACGCGATACCCATCAAGTGGTGGAATCGGTAATAAGTTAAATACAAGTAAAACAATATTAAGCCCAATGAAAATTTGGAAGAACTGACTTAACGTATCTGCTACTGCAGGTGGAACCGCATCTAACACACCAAACGTTATTAAGCTATACCAAATAATTAAACCAATTGCACTTAAAATAAGATTACTTATCGGTCCCGCAATAGAAACTAATATTCCCGCAAGACGCGGTCTTTTAAAGTTATACGGGTTAACAGGCACTGGTCTTGCCCAACCGAATCCAAGAATTAATACAGCAATCATCCCGATAGGATCTAAATGAGCCATCGGTGATAACGTTAATCGTCCTTGTTTCTTTGCTGTATCGTCTCCAAATTTATATGCAACATACGCATGTGCAAATTCATGCACAGATAGTGCAATAATAATCGCCATTGCTACCAATGGAATTTGGTGCAACGGATATCTAAATAACTGATCCATAGTTCATCTCCTCTTCAATATGTCCAAAAAAGAAATTATTTGTTTTTCCGATTGTTCTTCCTCATAATCCGCTATAATAAGAGTGTAACTTACATAAAAGGAGCGATTGTACATGCCATACGTAACAGTGAAAATGCTAGAAGGACGCACAGAAGAACAAAAGAAAGCTCTTGCTGAGAAAGTAACAGCAGCAGTAAGCGAAACAACTGGTGCTCCTGAAGAAAACATCGTTGTTTTCATCGAAGAAATGTCTAAAAACCATTATGCAGTTGGCGGAAAACGCTTAAGCGACAAATAATTTCAAGTTTTTTCATAAGAAGCAGCTCTTAGCTGCTTCTTATTTCTTTCCTTCTAACAACTCGATAATTCTCTCTTTATATTTTCCTTTTCTTCCATCTTCATAGATTAAATCATGTGGATAGAATAGCTTTTGATCCGTTCGCTTCTTACCTGTAATCGCCTCAACAATATCCGATTCACGCGAAAGCTCTCTAAGTTCCCCGTTCGGCATAAGAAGTAAAATTGGCAGACGCTCTTCTTCTTCTCCTGCGCGGTAAAAGTCATACGGTAAATCCGATGTTGAATCAACAACTAAATAATACTCTGGATCTAGTCCAATCTTTTTAAATAAGCTACTTAATTCCATCCAATTATCTAAACCGTGTTTATCTGTAAACTCTACATATTTAAATAGATTTCGATTCATAAAACGGCGACATAAGTCACTTAAAATTGGATCTTCTTCGTCTTGCCATACTTGGAAGTAATAATACATTACGTTCTCGTCTAGCTTTAAATAATCCTCTACTGTTACTTCTTCTTCAAATAAAGAATAGAAATGAACAGGATGATATTTAAACGCATAATACTTCTCATGCAGTGATTTAGCTCGGTGTAAAATCTTCGTTAAAATTACTTCTGCACTACGTGTTACTGGATGGAAATATACTTGCCAATACATTTGATAACGACTCATAATATAATGTTCTACAGCATGCATACCACTATTTTTAATGACAACTTGATTACCATACGGGCGCATGACACGCAGTATACGTTCCATATCAAAGTTCCCATACTTTACACCAGTAAAATATGCATCTCTTAATAAATAATCCATACGATCAGCATCAATTTGGCTTGAAATCATACTAATCGCTAATTTATTAGTAGATGTTTTCGCAATTACATCTGCTACCTTTTGCGGGAAATCTTTATCCACACGGCTTAATACACGATTAATTTCCGTATCACCAACGATAATCTTTTGCGTAAATTTCTCATGATCTAACGAAAATACTTTTTCAAACGAATGAGAAAATGGGCCGTGACCAACATCATGAAGTAATGAAGCACATAAACATAACAATCTATCTTCAGCATTCCAATTTGGTCTGCCATCAAACACATCATCAATCATACGACGAATAATTTCATATACACCTAACGAATGAGTAAAGCGACTATGCTCTGCACCGTGAAATGTAAAAAATGTCGTTCCAAGCTGCTTAATACGGCGCAAGCGTTGAAATTCTTTCGTTCCGATTAAATCCCAAATAACGCGATCACGCACGTGCACATATTTATGTACTGGGTCTTTAAACACTTTTGTTTCGCTGAGTTTGTCGTTTAAATATACCACTTTCCGACATCCCCCTTTCTTTACTGCATTCTTACTATATATTATAAACGATATAGGAAACAGAAAGAAATGAAAGACTATATTAATTCCTGTTATATAAAGAAAAATCACTTTTACCGACGTAAAAGTGATTTTTCTTTATATATTATTTTCCTAAAACAAATTCAGCAACTTCGTCTAGGATCATTTCTTTACCTAGTGGGAAGTATCCTTTGTTTAGGTCTTCATTGCTAATTGTGAATACGTGATTATTTTTAACAGCGTTCATGTTTTTCCAAATTGATTCTTCTTGGAATTCTTTTAGACGCTGAGAACCGTCACCAGTTGTAAATACGAATAAGTAATCTGGGTTGTAATCGATTAAAGCTTCTTTTTGTACTTGTACTAGCGGTTTATCAGTTGGTGTACCTTTAACTGCTGGTAATTTTAAGTCATTAAAGATTACGCTACCGTAACCGTAGTCACCGTATACGCGGAAAGCATTTGGATATGCAGCCATTTTCATGAATGTTGCATCACCAGTTTTAGCGATGATTTTGTCATGTAATTTGCTTGCTTTTTCATCATACTGTTTGAACCATTCTTTTGTTTCTTTCTCTTTACCGAAGATTTGACCTACTTCTTCGAATTTTGGACGCCATTGGTCTAATGGAGTTTTTAACATAACTGTTGGTGCAATTTTAGATAATTGATCATAAATCTTTTCTTGACGATTGTTTACAAGAATTAAGTCTGGTTTTGCAGCAGCTACTGCCTCGATGTTAATTTTATCGCCCCAAGCAGAACCTACTGGTTTCACACCTTCTAATTTCTTTGCAATATGTCCATCAATTTTTTCTTGTGTTGTATTTGCAGTAATAATCGGTTTCATGCCGAAAATTAATAATTCTTCTGTTGAACCACTAAGGTCAGCAATTTTCTTTGGATTTGCAGGGATTTTAATTTCCCCTTTTGCGTGTTGTACAGTGCGCTCTTCAGTTTTCGTATCCTTCGCATCTGCTTTCTTTTCTTCTTCTTTGTTAGAACAAGCTGCAAATAGTACAGAAGTAACAACTAGTACCATTGCTAATAGTGCCATTTTAAAATTCTTCATATTCCCACTCCTTCTAGCTGTATTTCTCTTATAATTTGCATGTAACTATAAGAAACGAAAACAACATTTAATTAATATATTTTTATTAATTGTTGTTTATAGCCCGTTCTAACGGGCGTTCAACTTCCCATCCATGGGTAAGAAGTTCAACGTCCATTAGAACTCCCCCTCTCACCTCTTTAAGAGGGGGACATTCTATTAATTATGCTTTTTTACGCAATTGATTATTAATCATCGCTAAATCGTATGTTAAACAAATTGGTTTACAGTTTACTGGACATGGAACGATTTGAGCTTCAATCTCAAATACATTTCGAAGCGTTTCACTTGTCATAACCTCATCTGGCGTTCCTTGTTTCATTAACTTCCCAGCTTTTAATGCAATCATATGATCAGAGAAACGAGAAGCATGATTTAAATCATGAATAACCATAACAATCGTTCTGCCTTCTTCTTTGTTTAACTTCTTCAGTAAGTTTAATACTTCAAGTTGATGAGCCATATCTAAGTATGTTGTTGGTTCATCTAACACGAGTAAATCTGTTCCTTGTGCAAGAGCCATCGCAATCCATACACGTTGACGCTGACCACCTGATAAAGCTTCTGCTGGACGATTTGCGAATTCTGTCATCCCAGTCACTTCAAGTGCCCAGTGAATGTAGCGATAATCCTCTTCTTTCAATGTTCCAAATCCTTTTTGATGAGGAAAACGTCCATATGAAACAAGTTCAAACACAGTAAGGCCTGTTGGCACTTCTGCAGTTTGTGGTAAAATCGCCATTTTCTTTGCGATTTCTTTCGTTGGCTGTTTCTCAATTGCTTTTCCATCAAGATAAACAGTACCTCGTTTTGCTTTCAAAATACGAGAAGCCGTTTTTAATAATGTAGATTTCCCACAACCATTTGGTCCAATAATCGTTGTAATTTGCCCTTCCGGAATTTCAACTGTTAATCCATCTATAATTAACCCTTCATTATAGCCAACAGATACCGCATCAACTGCTAAAGTTGCCATACAAAAAGCCTCCCTTTATTTTGTCCTCATAAGTAAATATATGAAATATGGTGCGCCAATTACAGAAATAACAAGACCGACCGGTATTTCTGAAGTTGGTAACACACTTCTTGAGATTACATCTGCAAATAAAAGCAAGAACGTTCCTATTAATGCAGCCGTTGGTAACATAATTTGATGTTTACCACCAACGAGGCTTCTCGCTAAATGCGGAGCCATTAAACCGATAAAACCGATTCCGCCCGCAACAGCAACGGATGCACCAGCTAAACAAACTGCAATAAATAATAATTTACGTCTTTCCTTTTCTACGTTTACACCAAGGCCAACTGCTGTAGAGTCGCCTAAATTCATTACATTTAATATGTGCGCTTTACTAATGGCAAGTGGCAAGAAAATAACCATCCATGGGAGTACACTTAATACGAACTTCCAATCTGTTCCCCATAAACTTCCTGCCAACCAAATTGTTGCAAAGCGGAAATCATTAGATGTCATTTTCATAGAAAAAATTAAACTAACAGCACCAAATCCGGCTGCAACAGCGATACCAACAAGAATTAATCGAGTGGATGAAACACCGTCTTTCCATGCTAGTAAATAAATAATAATCGCCGCTAATATCGCTCCTACTAGTGCGAAGAATGGAAGGATAAATACAGATAAAAATGTACCAGTTCCAACTTTCCCAAAGAAAAAGTAGACGAATACAACAACTGTTAATCCCGCTCCGGCGTTAATACCTATAATACCTGGATCAGCAAGTGGGTTTCGTGATAACCCTTGCAAAATTGCACCTGACATAGCTAACGCAGAACCAACCAATATAGCTATAACCATACGTGGCATACGAAATTCAAATAAAATAACAGATTGATCTTCTGCACCTAATCCAACCAATGACTTTAATACATCTATTGGAGGTATTTTAAATGTTCCTGTATTTAAACTTATTAAAAATATAGCAACGATTAATCCTACTAAAATCGTTAAAATAGAAACGTTCTTTTTTGTTAAGACGCTCGTCCTCACATTTTTCCTCTCCCTTCGTTACGTGCTAAGTAGAGGAAGAATGGCACCCCAATTAGCGCTGTAATTGCTCCAATTGGCGTTTCAAATGGTGGATTAATAACGCGAGATAACATATCTGCACATTCAATTAACAATCCACCTAAGACTGCAGAACATGGAATAACCCATCTATAATCTGAGCCTACAAGGAAACGAGTCATATGCGGAATTACAAGTCCAACAAATCCAACTGATCCTGCCATAGAAACCGCAGAACCCGTTAATACAAGAACAAGTACTGTTCCGATAAATTTAATTAATGTCGTATTTTGACCAAGTCCAATCGCAATTTCTTCACCAAAGCTTAAAATTGTAATATATCTCGACATCATAATTGCTATGACGAGACAAACAAGGCCAATCGGTACTAACATATTAATACTTTGCCATTTCACTCCGGCAACACCGCCTGCATTCCACATACTTACCTCTTGGGCAAGGTTGAAATACAATGCAATTCCAGATGAAATTGCCCCTAATAAAGCACTAATTGCTGCACCAGCTAAAGCTAATTTCACAGGCGTTAATCCACCTGGTGAAGAAGACCCAATACCATATACAATGCTCGCTCCAAACGCAGCTCCAATAAAAGATGCGATAACGAACATTAAATAAGGTGAATTAGGGAAGAATGCATACATAATTGCAATCCCGAATACTGCACCATCTGTAATCCCCATTAACGATGGGGATGCAAGTGGATTTCGTGTCATACCTTGCATAATTGCTCCTGATACCGCTAAAAAGGCACCTGCAACTACGCCCCCTATTGCTCTAGGCATACGAAGTTCTTGAATTACGTTATGATGCGTTATAGACCCATCAAACTGAAATACAGCTTGCCAAACGGTCTTTAAACTAATATCTGCTGCACCAAACGAAATAGAAACTGCCATGCTTAAAGCTAACAAAATTGTGCCTGCTATTAAAATAATAGAAGCAACGAGCGGTCTGCTCTTAATCTCTTTAACATTCACATCTTGCTGTCCTATACTCCTTGCGCTCGCTTCCATCCCTCAACCATCCTAACCAACAACATATATTTAATAAAATGAAATTTATTCTCAAATAATAATAAAAAAATTAGGTGAATTGACATTTTTCGTGATAATGATTCTCAGAATCAGACACTTTCTATTCTACCTACCACGTCAAAAGACTGTCAACCATTATTTTGAAATACGAATTCATACAAAGCGCTATCTTATGGACATAAAAAAAGAAGAGTAATCTGTTCACTCTTCTTTTTCTTATTTATTTAACTTTGCTTCAATTTTTACAATTAATTCGTCTTCTGTTGGAGCCGCAACTGGACGATTATTTACAAACGCGAATGATTTTTTACGACCAGGGCCACAGTAAGACTGACATGCAACCTCAATCGTTGCACATGAATCTACTTTTTTTAACTTCGGAATCAACGTTTTAACGTTCGTTGCCTGACAATCATCACACACACGAAATTCGTTTCCCATTATATATAACACTTCCTCTATTTTAAACTTTTCACAAGTACATTTAAAAATAAACACTAAATGGTATTTTACCGCTCTTTGAAGCTTGTTGCAAGTCTCCGGGCGTAGCTCTATTCCTATATAAGGCTACCTATTTTTTATATTTTCTCCTTCAAAAGCTTCCATCATTCATAGCCATATTTCTTCTCTTCATTGAAATCTACCATATTTTTAAAAGCTTTGTATAAAAGCTCATTTTTTTGCCCATTATAAAAATAGGAAGTTCATAAAAAGAAAGGGAGTTGAATCTATGAAAGTAAGACAAGATGCTTGGACAGACGAGGACGATTTATTACTTGCTGAAACGGTGCTTCGCCATGTTCGAGAAGGAAGTACTCAGTTAAATGCATTTGAAGAAGTAGGTGATCAGTTAAATCGCACATCTGCTGCTTGTGGTTTCCGCTGGAATGCTGTTGTTCGCTATAGCTATGAACAAGCTCTTCAACTAGCAAAAAAACATCGTAAAGATAAAATGCGTGCTGCGGGCGGTGAACAGGCAAAAAAACGTTTGCTTTATACACCACCAGCTTCAGAGGCGATAACTGATTATGAAGAACACGTACCGTATGAAACAGCTGTTCAATATACAGAAGCTATTCCATATCAAAAGCCGACTGTCCCTGCTCCAAAAAGCTCAATAACAATGCAAGATGTTATTTACTTTTTACAAACAGTTGGATCTTCAAATATAAAAGTAACAGCTCTTGAAAACGAGAATACGAGATTGAAACAAGAAATTAAAGCGCAAATCTTGCGAAATGAAGAACTAGAAAGGAAACTAGAAAAATTAGAACAACAATCTCATACTGTACAAGAGGATTACGAAACACTTATGAATATTATGAACCGTGCTCGTAAATTAGCAGTAATGGATGATGAGGAACGCTCACAAACATCTTTCCGCATGGATCGAAACGGTAACTTAGAAAAAATTGCAGAATAAAAAGGATGCATGCAATGCATCCTTTTTATTCTTTCACTTCAAAATCCCCCTTTATATCCGAAAAAACCCCTTTCTTCATTTTTTGCTATAATAGAGGTTATCATTTTATAAATAAGGGGTTAGTTATATGAGCAATTCCCGTTCGATTTTATCTCAGCCAGAGTGGCGTATTGTCGACCAGTCTAGTTTAGGACCAACATTCCATGCACTGCAGTCATTCGCAATGGATGACACGTTATGCACAAGTATTGGAAATGGTCTATCCGTTGCAACAATGCGCTCTTGGGTTCATCACAATACAATTGTTCTTGGCATTCAAGATTCACGCCTACCACATTTAGAAGAAGGTATTTCCTTTTTAAAAGAAAACGACTTTAATGTTATCGTTCGTAATTCCGGTGGACTTGCGGTCGTACTTGATGAAGGTGTTTTAAACGTATCACTTTTATTCCAAGAAACAGAAAAAGGTATCGACATCGACCTTGGATACGATACGATGTGGCATTTAATTAAGGAAATGTTAAAAGATTACGATGTTACTATCGAGGCAAAAGAAATTGTTGGTTCTTATTGTCCTGGTAGCTATGATTTGAGCATTCGCGATCAAAAATTTGCTGGTATTTCTCAACGTCGTATTCGCGGAGGCGTTGCTGTACAAATTTACTTATGTGCGACAGGAAGCGGATCTGAGCGTGCCGCACTCGTTCGTGACTTTTACAACGTAGCAATTCAAGGCGAAGAAACACGATTTACGTATCCTGAAATTGTGCCGAGTACGATGGCTTCACTATCTGAATTACTTGGCGAAACAATTACAGTGCAAGATTTAATGATGCGCCTTTTAAAAACGTTGCAACAATTCGCTCCAAAGTTAACACCATCTCAACTCACAGTAGATGAAGTTCCTTTATATGAGACAAATTTACAACGTATTATTGACCGTAATAATAAGGCACTTGGTTTAGAAAAATAAAAAAGACCACCCTCATTTCAAAAGAAATAGGGTGGTCTTTTTTCATATTAATTCATTATAGAATTAAAGTGCTTGAGCTGCTGTAATTAAAGCTAACTTGTACACTTCTTCTTCGTTACATCCACGAGATAGATCATTTACAGGCATGTTTAAACCTTGTAAGATTGGTCCTACTGCTTCGAAGTTACCTAAGCGTTGAGCGATTTTGTAGCCGATATTACCAGCTTCTAGGCTTGGGAATACGAATACGTTAGCATCACCTTTAATTGTAGAACCTGGAGCTTTCTTCTCAGCTACAGATGGTACGAATGCAGCATCGAATTGGAATTCTCCATCTAAAGCTAATTCAGGAGCCATTTCTTTTGCAATGCGAGTTGCTTCTACAACTTTTTCTGTTTCTGGAGATTTCGCAGAACCTTTTGTAGAGAAGCTTAACATAGCAACGCGTGGGTCAATACCGAATAGTTCAGCCGTTTTTGCACTTTCGATACCAATTTCAGCTAAATCTTGGCTGTTTGGTGCAATGTTAATTGCGCAATCAGCGAATACATACTTCTCTTCTTCACGTACCATGATGAATACGCCTGAAGTTTTTGTAACGCCTGGTTTTGTTTTAATAATTTGAAGTGCTGGACGAACTGTATCAGCTGTAGAGTGAGCTGCACCACTTACTAAACCTTGTGCTTTGCCCATGTATACAAGCATTGTACCGAAGTAGTTTTCGTCTTTAAGGATTTTACGAGCGTCTTCTTCCGTTGCTTTACCTTTACGGCGTTCAACGAAAGATGCTACCATTGCATCCATCTCTTCGTATGTAGCTGGATCGTAAATATCAACGCCTGCTAATGTTAAGTTCATGCTAGCAGCTTTTGCGCTAATTTCTTCTTTATTACCAACTAAAATTGGTTTTACTAACTCTTCTTTTGCTAAACGCTCTGCAGCGCCTAAAATTCTTTCATCAGTTCCTTCAGGAAGTACGATAGAAATGCCTTTTCCTTGAACTTTTTCTTTTACTGCTGTAAATAAATTGCTCACGAATAAACCCTCCTACAAATGTTAAAAACTAATCTACCTTTAAGAATACTTCTTTTCAGCTATATTTTAAACTTATAGCTCCCAAAAAATAGATAAAATGAAAATGATTATATTTTCATAAAATTCAGCCGGAAAATAAAGCCTACTTAAGCCTTATTTTCTCCCGTTTTCCAGTAAATATAAAGTGAAACTTTAATCAGTGGGGGGATTGTTCATCCCCCACTGATTATTAGCCTTCACCAATCGGGCGTTTACGGGCAGTTGATCTCCCACCTAACTTCTTTGCTCCAGCTGAATTTTGAGGT
>NZ_JBFPJI010000376.1:0-2941 GCF_040838205.1 Bacillus sp. S4 | reverse complement strand
TTCTTATACTAATTTGTGAGAAATATATGAAAACTATTGCTAATTTTGGTAGAAATGCAATTCTTTAATATGGAAATTTATGTTACAAATCATTAATCGTTTATTACGAATGCTTTGTAATTGTGTGATTTTCGAAATTCTACAAAAAACTGTTGCTATAATGAGAACACGAAAACAAAGCAAATGGAGGCTATTCATGAAAAAATTATTAGGTATAGCAACAGCAGCAGTTTTTGGTCTTGGGATTTTTGCAGGTTCTGCTAAAGCGGAAACGATTGTAACAACAGATGTATTAAACGTTAGAGAAAACCCAACTGTAGAATCAAAGCTTGTAGGTAAAATGTTAAGTGGAAATAAATTAGATGTTATAAATACAGAAAACGGATGGTCCAAAATTAAATTAGATGGCAAAGAAGCGTTTGTAAGTGCTGAGTTTACGAAAAGTTCTTATTATGTAACAGCAAATGTATTAAACGTTCGTGCTGGAGCGAATACTGATTCAGAAATTCTTGGTACGCTTAAAAAAGATGACTTGATTGAAACGACAAATCAAGTACAAAACGAATGGTTACAATTCGAATATGGTGGGAAAGTGGCGTATGTTCACGTACCATTTTTAACAGGTACAGCACCTGTTATTGAAAGAAAAGAAGTTCCAGCTCAAGATGAAGCACCAACTAAGGTGAAAACGGCGGTTAAAAATGATGCATCAGTTAAGGAGAAAACTCCGGCTAAAAATGATACGGCAGTTAACGGAAAAGAATCTGTTAAAAGTGGGGCATCAAGTAAACCAGTAGCACAAGCGAAGCCGGCAGCTAAGCCAGTGGCGAAATCTACTGAAACAAGTGCACCTGCTGGTCGTGAAATAACAGTAGAAGCGACAGCTTACACAGCTAATCCGAGTGAAAATGGCACATATGGTGGTCGTGTGTTAACTGCGATGGGGCATGATTTAACAGCAAATCCAAATATGAAAGTTATTGCTGTTGATCCGAAAGTAATTCCTCTAGGATCAAAAGTGTGGGTGGAAGGATATGGAGAAGCAATTGCTGGAGATACTGGTGGCGCGATTAAAGGAAACCGTATTGACGTTTTAGTTGGTTCAGATAGCACTGCTGATAGTTGGGGTCGTAAATCCGTTAAAGTGAAAGTTATAAAATAATGTATTAAAATAAAAAACGGCTGCTTGAAAATGTCTAAGCGGCCGCTTTTTTTATAAGAATTATTGAAAAGGGTAAATTGTTTTACCTGTAATAATTTTATACGCGGTGCAAAATTGAGTTTGCATATACTCTGTATTTTTATTTTCTGGATGTAACGCCGTTTCTTGAAGAGTAGAATGAAAGGAACGTAGTAAACAATTTAGTGCGAAGTATAATTCTTCTTGTGAACAATTTTGTTCTTTTGTAGCAGTAGCTAAAATAAGGTCTTTTATTAATAATGGAAAATCGATAGTCGCTTGTTTCATAGTCATTGCACCCTCTCCGAGCTATTTTTTATCATGTATATGCAGAATTGGACAAGCTATGCTCTTTTTTTATGTATAATTTCATGTACTAGATTCAAAGAACTTGCAATCATGCCGTTAAAATTGGTAAGATTGGGTATAATCAATAGATGGAGTATATTACATAAAGAGAGTTGAATGATATGGGAGAAGTGCAACGTGAAAAAGTTGCTGTCATCATTGGGCCAACTGCTGTCGGGAAGACGAAATTAAGTATCGATCTTGCAAAAGCGTTGAATGGTGAGATTATTAGTGGTGATTCCATGCAAATTTATCGTACGATGGATATCGGGACTGCAAAGGTGACGACAGATGAGATGGACGGAATTCCGCATTATATGATTGATATAAAAGATCCGGAAGATTCATTTTCTGTGGCGGAATTTCAAGAACGTGTCCGTAAGTGCATTCGAGAAATTACTGAGCGCGGAAAATTACCAATTATTGTTGGTGGAACTGGTCTCTATATACAATCTGTTCTATTCGATTACCAGTTTACAGATGAGGCTGGAGACGCTACATACCGAGAACAGATGGGAAAATTAGCATTAGAACGCGGTGTGGAATATATACATAAAAAGTTGCAAGAAGTAGATCCAGAAAGTGCGGAGCGTATTCATGCCAATAATGTAAGGCGTGTTATTCGGGCGTTAGAAATTTTTCACACGACGGGTGAAAAAATGAGTAACCAGCTCGAAAAACAAGAAAATGAGTTACTGTACGATGTTTCATTAATTGGCTTGACAATGGATCGAGAAATGCTATACGATCGCATTAACTTACGTGTTAACCTAATGATTGAACAAGGTTTATTAGAAGAAGTAAAAGGTCTACATGAAAGAGGAGTGCGAGATTGTCAATCTATTCAAGCGATTGGTTATAAAGAGATATATGATTATTTTGAGAATCGTGTATCTTTAGAAGAAGCGGTATCACAATTAAAGACGAATTCACGCCGTTATGCAAAACGTCAATTAACGTGGTTCCGTAATAAGATGGATGTCGCGTGGTTCGATGTTACTGATGGTGAAAAAACGTCAGAAATTTTACGATACATAGAAGGAAAGCTACAACTAAAGTCGAATAATAGTAAGTAGAGAAAAAGAGGAGGATTCGACATGAAGCAATCAATCAATATTCAAGATCAGTTTTTAAATCAACTCCGTAAAGAGAATACGTTCGTTACGCTGTACTTATTAAATGGTTTCCAGCTTCGTGGATTAATTAAAGGATTTGATAATTTTACAGTCCTGCTGGAAACAGAAGGTAAGCAACAGCTTATTTATAAACATGCAATTTCTACATTTGTACCACAAAAAAATGTTTCGATTGAATTAGAGTAGTAATGAATTATTGTACATAACAAAAAAAGAGCGAGTTTGAACTGCACCCCAGTTGTTAGACACAGTCTAACAACTGGAGGTGCAGTTTTTC
>NZ_JBFPJI010000375.1:0-2944 GCF_040838205.1 Bacillus sp. S4 | reverse complement strand
ACCTAATGATATTAGTGTGCTAATGGATCAAGTTTTAATGCTACTGCAACCTCAAGCAATGATGAATAATATAAAAATTAGAATTGATTTTACACCTGGTATTCCATTGATTCCATGCGAAGGAAATCAATTAAAACAAGTATTTGTTAATATTTTAAAAAATGCAATTGAATCCATGCCAACGGGAGGCGAAATTCTGATTCAAATTGATAAACTTGATAATGATCAAATAATCATTCGTTTTATGGATCAAGGGTGTGGAATTTCAAAAGAACGTATACCATATCTAGGAGAACCTTTTTACAGTATTAAGGAAGAGGGGATTGGCTTAGGATTAATGATCTGCTATAAAATTATCGAAACACATCACGGAAAGGTATTTATTGAGAGTGAAATAAATAAAGGAACAACGGTTGAAGTTACTCTCCCTATTTGTACCATTCAAAATTAATATATTTCCTTATAAAAATTCTCTAAAGAAATTTATAAAAATATAATGCTATTTTCGTCTAATGAAATAGAAAAAGCGTATAAGGTACTTTAAAATTCAAAGTGTTTTATATGAACAAAATAAATAAACAATAGAATGGAATTATGAATGGACATGAGTAAGAAATTAGTGAAACACCTATTTGTCTTAGGAAGTGCTACGTTACTAACACTGGGTGCTTATGTATATGCAATTATGGATTACGGTATAATAGATGAATATAGTAAAGAAGCCTAGCTAAAGACTAAAGAAACAGCTAATCAAGCAACTATTAATCACTTTAAAACAGAAAAAAATATGGATGTTGTCATTACTAAGATTGGTTTCTTAGGAGAATATGCGACACCTGAGATTTAATTAGAGAGACATGTCTCTGGCAATGAAAAACAAAAGATTTTTGCTACTGTTAATTCTTCAGAAGATTATTGAGTTAAAGCCACAGTTAAAAACTAAATTTACTAACTGCTCTTTTTAAGTTTCCTGAATAGGCCTCACTATACTTTTAATGGTTCTGATGCAAAAATTCTAAGACTCTTGCAAGCAAAGTCCTGAATTTGGATTAGCTATTGCAAAATCATTGATTGAAATGCACAAGAGATAAAATGGTGAGAGGAAGCGCGCAGACGGCAAGCAGGGTAGTGAATTTTGGTTTACGCTTCCCATCGCATCAGAAAAAATAAGACCGCTGAAAGACTTTTGTAATATTTATGTTATAAAAATGAAAGACCTTCTTGCTAACATACTACTACACAGTATGTTACAGGAGGTTTTTTACTTTATGAAAAGAAAATATGTATGGTTTATAGGCGGTTTGATAATTGTAATGGGGGTTTTATGGTCATTGTTCCGACCAGAGAAATTATTTATTGATAAGCAAGTGAATGAAGCATTGCCACAAACAGAAGTACAATCAAATGAAACAAAGCAACAAAGTGATCGAGTAATAAGTGAAGGAAAGTTTCAAAATGGTGTTCATGAAACAACTGGAACGGCAACAATTCATCAATTAGCGGATGGAAAACGTGTTTTACGACTTTCTGATTTTAAAACATCTAATGGGCCGGATGTGCGAGTTGTATTAGTTCCTACGAATCGTTTGAAAAATAATGAAGACGTGAAAAACTATCAGTATATTGAATTAGGAAAATTAAAGGGGAATAAAGGAGACCAACACTACGAAATTCCTCAAGGGATAGATGTGAGTGCATATGGTTCGGTTTCTGTTTGGTGTAAGAGGTTTAATGAAAACTTTGGTGCTGTTTATTTTAAGAAGTAAATATGGACTTAAAAGTGGGTTTGGATTAATGGGAGTCATTGTAGCTGTCATGATGATTCGTGGCTGGGGCAAGGGACTTTTACGAATAGTATTACTCATGTTTGTGTATATGTTAGTAGCGATTCTATTATTTGCAGTTATTGACTACCGCGTTTTGGCGTCTGCGGCATATGGATTTATCTTTTTGATTGGAGCACTATTTGATTTTCCGCATGGAGTGAAATTTTTTGAGCAGATGATGTACTGGACGATTGTAAATCAATATATTAGTATGCTAGGAGCATTTCTATGGAGTGCGACTGCTTTAGTATATCAACGCCAAACACGAAATGCTTGTCCGTATTGTGGCCGAAATAGTAATCCCTCTAAATGGACATCACAATCCTCAGCAGCATCTTGGGGGAAATGGTGCACTTACATTGCCATTACAATTCCTATCTGTTATTCCATAACAAGATGGTGTTGGGCGATGGGCATTCCACTGGGAACTACCAAAGAATTACTTGAATCTTTTGAACGTGATTCACCTGGAATTTGGTTAATGGGTGCGTCCTTGGCTACCGTAGCTCTCGGAGGGGCAATTCTTACGTTAGGGCTTATCAGCCCTAGGGAGAAATTTATCCGCGCGGGTTTCCATTTATTGCTGGTAGGCGTGTACCTCTTTCATTAGCGATTATTCCTGCTTCACTGGTTTCCATTATGGTTACTTCAGCTGGTTTGATGTACATCCGGGGGGGGTTATTAATAAAGGGGGCCTAGATCATAGGGGATGGGCATTGGAAGGTCCAGAGTTATTATGGCCAATTTGGGGAGTGGCTCTGTTTGGTGCTACGATTGCTTATTATTATCGGAGGCGTGGTACGTGTAAATATTGCAAACAGGTTTTAGAGTGAAAATTTATTCAATGCGGGAGCGTACTGCCCGCGAATAGCAGAATAAATAATGTGTTACAGGAAAGCAAAACTCTTTTATAACTTAATTTTGAAGGAACAGATACTCTTTTCCTTTTATCGACTCGTAAAGAAGTATGAAAATCAGAATTTATAATTTAGCTTAAAGGAATTGCAATAAGCACTCTGAATAGTAATATTAAGTATATAAAAAAAGAGAAGAACTCACCAATGTTCTTCTCTCTTTTTATATGTAATTAGGGTTTCCATAACTATAGATATGGATAG
>NZ_JBFPJI010000374.1:0-2950 GCF_040838205.1 Bacillus sp. S4 | reverse complement strand
ATATTCCCTCATCTCTGTCCCTTGAATTCCCTGCGTTGTTGTTCCACTCATGATTGACCTTCTCCTATAACTTATAATTTTTAATTGGCGTTTCTTATGTCTTTATTATGACATGGAAAAAGTAGCTAAACTATCTAATAACCTTACAGGAATGTGACATTTTTGTAAGGAAGATTTACTCATTTTCTAATCGGATTTCTTTAAATATTAGACGAGAAATCTAAAGCAAATACCGCGGAAAATATATGTTTTTTTACAGATGATGGTCAAGTTCAAACATACTTTTAATACCCCAAAATCTCTACCTCAGCTGCAGAAGCATATCCATTCTTTCCATTTGTCACTTCTATTTTTACATATTTAGCAGCAACCGGTTCAAATGTTACTGTTTTTTTATCCTTATCACTTTCCCATGTTCCAGACGATACTTTTTCTTACTTAAGACCATCCACACTCGTATAGATATTCTAATTTAAAATATGACCATTTTCTGACCAATCTTGTCGAGATAGATATACTAATTCTGTAATTGTTCGCTTTCCATCAAGCTCTAGCAATAAAAAAGCCTTGCTGATTGCAAGACTCCTCTCCTCATTTCATCCAATTGTGTATCGACTATCCTCTGAAACAAGTAAACTTATATGATCAATTT
Source organism: Bacillus sp. S4 (assembly GCF_040838205.1). Taxonomy (NCBI): domain Bacteria; kingdom Bacillati; phylum Bacillota; class Bacilli; order Caryophanales; family Bacillaceae; genus Bacillus; species Bacillus sp. S4. Next base: position 2,298 of record NZ_JBFPJI010000374.1, on the reverse strand, counting down.
TGACACGACATTTCCCTAACCTCCGCTTTACTTCCGATTGTAATTTCTTGTTTGCTTCTTCTAAAGAATGTGCTGGAATAATTGCTGATTGTAAGTCTGTTACCTTGCCATCATACATCACAGAAAAATCAATTTCATATCGATGTATCATGATTTCCCCACTTCCTTTCCAATAGTTCACTTACAACTCATCCTTATATGCTTTTTGTTTTTGTATATTTTTACAATCACACTATGTTTCTTCACAATCCTCGCTAACCCTGCCAAAATAATCTTTAAAAATTCCAATACTTAATAAAATATATGCAACAACCGTGAACCACCCGCCACTTAACGTCCTAACGGACTGTCTGAAGTGGGGGCTTCTCGGTTAGTCGTTACTTTTGATAGCTAACGAATTAGTCCTTAGACAGCCGAGCTAACTCCCTTGTTCCAAAGGTTATTTTATTGCTATTTATGCTAACGCTAATAGACGTATTGCTTCATTTTTGATATTGATAGCTGAGTTATAATCTCTATCGAGATTTATACCACATATACAAGAATATACTCGTTCAGACAATGATATATCTTTCACAATTCCACAATTGCTACATGTTTTTGTGGAAGGAAACCATTTGTCTATTTTCACAAGTTGTTTGCCTTGTTCTTGTAGTTTATAAGCTAAAAAAGAAGTGAACATACCCCAACCATTGTCAGCAACACTTTTTCCAAAATGAAGTGATTGCGATATCCCTTTCATGTTTAGGTCTTCAATAGCTACAACATCAAAATTAATAGCTAACTCTTTAGACTTATGATGAAGAAAATTCTTTCGTTGGTTCGCTACTTTTTCATGTAATTTCGCTACACGAATACGTTGTTTGTTCCAACGTTCTGAGCCTTTAGAACGTCTTGCTAATACTCGTTGTACCTTTGCTAATTGGTCTAACATTTTACGATAAAACTTAGGATAGTTGGCTTTCTCATCCTCAGAACTAACGTATAATCCATCCATCGCAAAGTCTAATCCAACAACTGTTTCTACTTCTTTTTGTACAATCTCTTTTTCGTATTCAGTCAAGATGGACACATAGTATTTACCGGTAGGTGTCATGGAGATCGTACATGACTTGATCATATAGTCTTGTGGTATTTCTCTATGCTGTTTGATACGTACCATTTTCAGTTTTGGTAATTTGATATGACCATTAAGCAACATAATATTTCCGTTTACTACATTCGTTGTATAAGACTTTCTGTCTTTTTTACTTTTGAATGTTGGGAAGTCATTTTGACCACTAAAGAAATTCTTATAGGCAGTTTGCAAGTTTAGTTGAGCATTTGCCAAAGCTAATGAATCAACTTCTTTTAACCACTCAAATTCTGCTTTGTATTTCGCAGGAGTTGGAAGCTTTTGTTTCTTTAGTTGTTCCTTATCATCTTTGTATTTTTCATACGCTTCTTTCCGTTCAGCTAACATTCTGTTATACACGAAACGTACACAACCGAAGGTTTTACGCATAAGGGATGCTTGTTCTTCTGTTGGATACAAACGAAATTTATATGCTTTATTATGCTTTGTCATATCATTTCACCTCACTTTTCACCTTGATTTTCAATATACTTCTTTACCACGTCTATTGGTGAACCACCAGTAGTTAGTAAGCAAAAACTTCTTGACCAAAACATCTCTTTCCAAAGTTTCTTTTTTACTTGTGGAAAATCTCTTTTAATGAGTCGAGAACTTGCACTTTTATAAGCATTAATGAATTTTGTCATTTCTGTATTAGGATGTGCCTTGAACAAAATATGTACATGGTCAACATCATGATTCCACTCTACCAGTGTTATGTTGTAATTCTCGGATAACCTTACAAACATGTCTTTTGCATAGTCTGACATATCATCATCAAATACATTTCTTCTGTATTTCACAACCAACACAAGATGATAATACAACAAGAACACTGAATGATTATTACTATCAAATTTCATTTATATACCAACTTTTTCATCTTATAAGACTGATTGTATCATAGAGAAAATAAAAAGCACAGTTACGCACTTTTTGGCTACGCCAAACCGAAATTCATCTCCCACCTACCGTTGGGCTACGCCCTTCACACGCTTGAGGAAGGAGAATTCTTTCGGGGAATTCGTTAAAATCATTAGCTTCACACCTTAAGGATGTTCCGTTCAAAAAACACTCCCTCATATCCTCAATTAATTCTTCAGCAGCTTCAATTCGTTCCATACCAATTACACACCTTTTTAGAGTAATAGTATCAGTATGTCCAAGTTTTATAGATTTTTTGC
>NZ_JBFPJI010000373.1:0-2959 GCF_040838205.1 Bacillus sp. S4 | reverse complement strand
ATTTAGAAATAAATTATAATGAAATAATTTTATTATGTAAACAAAAGAGCACTTTTTAAAAAGTGCTCTTTTCTATAAATGATACAGGATTTCCTAATTACTTCATTGAATATAGATTGAAAATAAGAAAGGAAGTTGAATAATGACTACAATATATTTCGTTCGCCATGCCCACTCTACATATACAAAAGAAGAAAGGGAACGTCCTTTATCTGAAAAGGGGTACTTGGATGCAGAGAATGTAACACATTTATTAAAAGATGAACATATTGATGTTGTGATTTCAAGTCCTTATAAAAGAGCGATTCAAACTGTGCAAGGAATTGCGAATACATATAATGTATCGATACAAATAGAAGAAGCTTTACGAGAAAGGTTATTAAGTAAAGAACCAGTACAGGATTTTAATGATGCTATTCAGAAGGTGTGGGAAGACTGGACTTTTGCATACGAAGGCGGGGAATCAAATGATGTAGCGCAAAGGCGTGCTGTATTATGTATGCAAAATATATTGGGAAAATATAAAGGGAAGAATATTGTAATAGGCACTCATGGGAATATTATGGTTTTACTTATGAATTATTTTGATTCGAAATATGATTTTCAGTTTTGGAAAACACTTCACATGCCCGATGTGTACAAATTAGCTTTTAATAGTAATCGTTTCATTTCTGCTGAAAGAATAGAGAGAATAGGTCATCGGATAAACATTTTGTAAAAGTTTATCAAAAAAAGAGGAAAGAGAGAAGGTATTGTAGAAGTATGACTTTGTAACATAAAAACTATTTGTTAAAGGAGGCTGTTTACATGTTTGAGAAAGAGAAAGAAGGGCTTATTGAAGTTCACAACGTATATGAAATCGCACCAGCAGATGGAGCAATTATAGGTATGGCAACGGAAGAAGAAATGGAGATTGCTGCTGAACTAGAGTTACAGTACTATGCCCATTCTCGTTTATTAGAAGCAAATATTCAGTTAGACGGTTCCTCCTATAAAGAGTTACTTCAGGAGTTCCAGGAGTACGAAAGAAAATCAATGAATTTTTGGAGAGCAATACATAAACGTTTAGCTGTGCCATGGGCATGGGTACTACGTATTGATGTTGCGAATGGTCCTATATATGTAAGCAATGGGAGTTCGTATTATGAAGAAGTTGATGATGACGAAGAAGACTATGAATAGATAAGTAAGGAAGCAGCTTTAGTTGCTTCCTTTTTTTGTGTGTAAAGATTGAATGACTTGAATGATAATATCTGGTCGATCATTTTCTATTCCGTGACCAGCATGTTCGGCAAGAATATATTTGCTGTTTATTGAGAGGTGTAATTGTTCACGAATAAGTTCTTGCCACATATCTTCAAGTTGTGTAGCTTCTTCTTTTGGCATACCGCCCTCAATCAATTGAGCAATACAATATTGAGGATCTCTACCGATAACGATTAATGGTATTTCTAATGTTTTATGTTGTTTTTTTATTGAGCGAGCACAATATTCCCACTCGGACAGTTCAGAAGCTGTCGCTTTATATAATGAAGGAGATGTAGAAAATTTGATATGCTGTTGTGTTGTATTGACGAGCGTAGGTTTTAGTTCAGTATAAAGCGCGTCTGCATCCATGTTGGAGTAAGTATGATATTTTTGTAGCCACATATCATCAGAATCAGTTTGATCAGAAATCGGTAAATGAAGCTCATCTAATCGGTGTAAGTTCATGGAAGTAGAATCAACTAAAATAAGTGCTTTAATTTGATCCTCATGTAATATCGCAAAATGTTGTGCGCATAAACCTCCATAGGAATGACCAATTAAAATGATTGGCTCGTAAATAGCTAGTTCATGTAGCAGCATATGTAGTTCCTTTGCAGCTTGTATTGTTGTACGTGGATTAGTTCCTAGCTCACTTTCTCCGTAACCTGGGCGATGATATGAAATGACTGTAAAGTTTTGTGAAAGCTTTTCTATAATAGGAAGCCAATCATAAAATGAGCATCCCATTCCTGTTTGAATGACTACAGTTTGTTTACTACTACCTCTCATATATACTTCTACATTTTGTCCAAATATCTCTACTGATCTATTAATAGTAATTCCCCCTAAGCTTGAAATACTTTTTGGCAAGTAAAGACGATACACCAGGCACATATGCCGAAGAGTATAGATGTACTAAGTGAAAAGGAGTTTTTTAAACTGATATAAACAATAAATAGTAGTAGTGCAGATGCAGGAAATCCATATAATACGCCTAAAGCGAATTGACTTAACTCTTGTTTACTCCCACCTTCGAAAGAAATCCAAAATAAACTAAGTAAACTAATAAGAGGAAGAGCTGCGATAAAGCCGCCTATCGTACTATAATGTTTAGCGACTTCAGTAATCACGCCGATAATAAGTGCCGAAACGATGACTTTAACGAGGAAATGCATATTTTGCCTCCTTCGCTAATAAAGAAAAGGCTTTTTCGATTAATTGTTGTTCTTCTTTTGATAACTGTGATTCTAATATTTTTATCTTTTCTTTATCTAGTAAAGTATGCTTTTCTAATACTTCCATTCCTTCTGCCGTTAATGTAAGGTTCACAACTCTTTCATCTTGTTTATTTCTTTCTTTCATGATAAATCCTTTTTGAATAAGACGTTTTACATGTTCGGACGCTGTGTTATTAGATAAACCAAGTTCAGAAGCAATTTTTCCAATTGTTATATCTTTCTCACGGGAAACGATTTGTAAAATACGAATTGCTTGATGAGAAAGATTGTCTTCATATTCATAGCGTAAGTGGTAGTATATTGTCTCCCAATGTGGATTAATGTCTTTCATATTATAATTCCCCCTAATTTTTATATCGTACTATAAGATATATTCGTCTTGTAAGAATTAAAATCCTGTTATTTTCATAATAAATGTTGAAAAAGTTTATTTTTATTGAAATATAAGGTAATCTATGTGTAAAGGTATACAT
>NZ_JBFPJI010000372.1:0-2971 GCF_040838205.1 Bacillus sp. S4 | reverse complement strand
ATTTTAACATTAATTAAATGTTCATACCTATAATTATTTTCATAAAATATAAAAGAGGTTGCCCAAAAGTAGCTATTCAGCTACTTTTGGGACAACCTCTTTTTATGCATTCATCTTAAATTATAATAATACTTATATTATTTTAGGTATTACCGTCCTAGGTTTCGCTACATATCCATCAGGCAAATAAATTCAAATAACCTTATATGTCCCCCCATCCATATAGACAGGGGGACATATACCGCATCATTCTTTACTTAATACTTTCTAATTCCCATTGGTGATAATTACCTGGTGAAGTTGTATGCTCAGATTTTAAAACACGCTCACCAGCACCTACAAGTGGGGCAATACCATTATCTGCAACAGAACTAGTCCACTGGTTTTCTCTTGATGTTATATAATTAGAATCAGATTTTATATAGAAGTTCTTCTGATTAGTAAGCTTGTCTAATTTAATAGCAGATTTATTGTGATCAGTATCTAACCAACTATAGTCATAACCATTTCCAATGTTTAAATACTGATAATTACTATGACTACTATTCGTAAACTTCATAAACACTTCTTCATCTTTTTTGAATAGTTCTTCCGGTCTAGATTTACCTTTTCTTTCAAGTATTACTGGTGTTGCTTGAACGTCTGGTCCATGTATTGCTTGTTGGATAGGACCGAGTCTCAATCCATCCCAGTTATTCCCCTTAAGTGAAAAGTGTACATATCTCCCATTAATTGATTGGCTTAAAGTACCAGCGCTCCAAGATTCGTTTACACCGTTAGCGAAGTTAGTAGCTGACTTCAAATAATACTGTTTTCCTTCTACTATAGGTTCTCCGGAATTATCTACTACTATTTTATCGATAGCGTCTAGATAGTTTTTATTTGAAACAAGAGGCGTGAAAACTTCAGTTTTATTGTCTTTTACATCAATTAATTCAAACTTAGCGTGAGATTCCCCAAGAGATGCACGGTTAACTGCTATGTCTACAGGTTCATTTTCTTTAGATTCATATACATTTGAATTCTGATTTCGAACTAATGTTACCTTTTGGCTCTCACCTTTTTTATTACGAACCGTAACAAAGATTTCTTTATTTAAATTAAATATACCTGGTATAACCGAAGCATAAATCTTTTTCTTGCTATAATCATAACTGCTATATGATAGAGTTGGTTGTAGTGCGCGTTGATCAAAGAAACCAAGGTTCACACCTCGTTCTAAAAGAGAACGATTTGGACCATAACGAACTAGATTTTCTTTTGGCTGACCATTTACAATATGCTTCGCTACCCAAGCCCCCTTGCCTATCCCGCTATTTTCAAAAAATTCGTCCAGTGAAAGATTATAATCAACGCTAGCAGGTTTTGTTTTGTTCGTTCTTGGTGTATACACTCTAAATTTTGGTATAGAACCCAAATTTGTTTCTACTAATGTAGTAGAAGCATTTACATTTGATGCAAAATGCGACCAATCACCTAAATTTTCAAACTTTCCATCTTTCATTGTATATACATTCATTGTACTGGTAGGCAAGACCTCAATAGAAAGGGGTGCCCCTTGTTCTACCGTTTTTAATTCATCTAGTGTTAGAGAAATTTTCACATCCGCTTGACCTTCTATACTATCCATTAGAATTTCAGTTTTATTGTTTCCGCCTTTTGCTGTAGTTAACAAGTTGGCTTTATAACGATCTTGTGTCGCCTTAACAGTATTAATAATTTTATTACCTAATCGAATGTTAAAGTGAGGTGAAACATCCCCAGCAGACGCTGTACCCGTGTTTTTATATTCTAGATGGAAGCGCACATTTGCTGCTTTAGCTGAATCAACAGTTGTTGCTGTTGACCAATCAAAACTATTAGAGATGCTTTCTGTTTCCGTTTTTGTATTAGAGTAACCATATCCTACATTTAACGATCCTTTTCCTGAAGGTACAGGACCCACTGCCGATCCCTCAGCGCCGCCTTCAACCGCTAAACCAACATTAAAAGAATGTTGTACAGATAGACTTTTTTCCCAGCTCTTAGTACGTGATTCACCATTTGAATCTGTAATACTAGCAACCGGAGTAATATCGATACGTTTTACAGCAATTTGTAGATTTGGCACATTCGCGATCATGGGGTTAAAATCTGTATCAGAATCACTATCATAATGCTCCACTTCATAGCTATCTGTAAAAGGGTCTCCATCTGAGTTTGCACTCTTCGGATTTGTTATAAATCTCTTTTTTCCAAAGTCTTTCACTAGATCATATAACTGAGCTTCATTTTTTCCTGTCTTTTCATTAAATACAATTTTAAATCCTTTTTCTTCCACGTCATTAGGAATACCATCATCGTCCCAATCATTATTTTCCTGAGGTTCTTCCATAATCATGATTCCCTTTTTTCCAGAATCACCATAGATAATATTTTGTCCTTCCTTTAGATTGGTATCTTCTTGAAAGGTTTCCACTTTTCCGCCTTGTTCAGGCTTTGTTTCAGCTAAAGCAGGGGATGTTATCGTCAATGCCATAGTTAAACTACTTACTGCACCAAGTATTGGCTTTAATTTTTTCATCTTAGTTTTCCTCCATATTTCCTATACATGTTTGAACATCTACTAGTAAGATTGATTTCATAATATCTCACAAGTCTTTCATTTCCCTTTCGCAAATGTTACAAAAGTCTTTCACAATTTTTTTTTTACTTTATTGATATAACGGGTTCCGTTGCAGAATGTCTTAACACATAGAAAGATGAGAAAATTGCAGAAACAAATTTTACAAATTATTTCCTAACCAAACAAAAAGGCAGTTTTACTTTGCTATTTAATAAATTGTAAATCTGATAGGTGACAAAAATAAAAGGAACACAACTTTTTTAAAGTTGTGTTCCTTTTATTTATAAACTATTTAATTATAAAAGATAAAATCCCTATAATTACACATGCAATTCCGCTTAAGAATTGTCCCAGCCCCGCTGTTTC
>NZ_JBFPJI010000371.1:0-2972 GCF_040838205.1 Bacillus sp. S4 | reverse complement strand
GTTAAATGGAAATTTTTAGGTAGAAGAATTAAAGGATAGTCCTGTAATTCTTCAATAGATACATACTTACGTTCAGTTAAAGAATGGCTGGTTGGTACAACTAATGTAAGTTCACTTTTATATAGTGGGATAGAAACAATCTCTTTATCTTGCACTGGGAGAAATGTAATGCCAATATCTAATTCGTTTTGTAATAATTTTTCACGAATTTCTCCTGTACGAAGACCTAATACAGAAAGCTCAATATTAGGATATAAATTATTGAAATTTAAAATGGCTGGTGGTAGTAAATAATTTACGACGGTTAACAATGAGCCGATTGTTAAGGATCCATGCTGTAATCCGTTTAAATCTTGAATGGCAGAACGGGCTTGTTCGACTTCATGAAAGATTGTTTTACTGTGCGATAATAAAACTCTTCCTGCTTCAGTTAAAGATATTTTTTTACCAATTCGATCGAAAAGTGGCATGCCTACTTCATGTTCTAATGCACGTATTTGTTGACTTAGTGAAGGTTGTGAAATGTTTAATTTCTCAGCTGCTTTTGTAAAATGTAACTCTTTCGAAACAGCTAAAAAGTATTCTAGTTGTCGTAATTCGATTGGAATCACCTCAAATTTAATCATAGGATATACCTATCATTATTATATAAATAATTGAATTGAACAATGGTTTTATGAGATTTATAATCACTTTATCAGAAATGGATTGATTATAAAAATTAGATGAGGTGAAGCAGAATTGTTGAAATCGAACGTATTACCAGGAAATTATTCACAAGTACTTCAAAAAAGGTATGAGGCGGCTGTACCGACAGGAATATATCATTTAACGCCTTTATATGTAAAAGAAGCAAGAGGAGCGATAATTACAGATGTAGATGGAAATCAGTTTATTGATTTTGCTGGTGGAATTGGAATGCAAAATGTTGGTCATTGTCATCCGAAAGTTGTAAGAGCGGTACAAAAACAAGCGGAATCATTTATTCACCCATGTTTTCATGTAACTCCATATGAAAATTACATTACTTTAGCAGAGAAAATTAATGAAAAAGTGCCAGGAACAAGTGAGAAAAAAACGATGTTTGCAAATAGTGGTGCGGAAGCGATTGAAAATGCTGTGAAGATCGCACGTAAAGTCACAGGGAGAAGTAAAGTAATCTCGTTTGAACGAGGATTTCATGGGAGAACATTAATGACGATGTCTTTATCGACCAAAGAAAATCCATATAAAGCAGGATTTGGTCCGTTCGTTTCAGACATGCATATATTGCCGTATCCGTACTACTACAGAGCTGAAGAAGGGGCTTCTCCTGAAGAAGTGGATTCTCAAGTCATCTATCAGTTTGAAAAGTTTTTAGAAGAAGTATCACCTGAAAAAGTAGCGGCAATCGTAATGGAACCAGTACAAGGAGAAGCTGGATTTATTGTTCCTTCTATTTTATTTGTAAAACGAATCCGGGAGATTTGTGATCAATATGGTATTTTAATGATAATGGATGAGGTGCAAACTGGATTTGGTCGAACTGGGAAATGGTTTGCAACGGAACATTTTCAAATAGAGCCTGACATTATTACATTATCAAAATCAATAGCTGGAGGCTTACCATTAAGTGCAATTGTTGGCCGTGCGGAGTTGATGGATATTCCTGGGAGAGGGCAAATCGGTGGGACCTTTGCGGGAAGTCCATTATCATGTGCAGCCGGTCTTGCTGTATTTGAAATTATGGAAGAAGAAAATCTAGTTGAAAGAGCTCAGCAAGTTGGAAATAGAATAATATCACATTTACATGAAATGCAATTGAAATACGAGGTCATAGGTGATGTTCGCGGAATTGGTGCAATGATTGCAATGGAACTTGTAACGGATCGTATAACAAAAGAACCAGCAAAAGAACTAACATTAAAATTAATTGATGAATTCTGGAAGAATGGGCTTATAAGTATTGGAGCAGGGATATTTGATAATGTACTACGCTTTTTACCACCTCTAGTTATCTCAAACGAAGAAATAGATAGAGGGTTTGAAATAATAAATGAGTCTTTTGAAAAGTTGTGCCGCAAGTAAGAGGAGGGATTTGAATGACTAAAGTATATGAAATCCTATCTTTAAATATAGGATTGCCAAAAGAGGTTATGTATGGTGGGAAGTTAATTCAAACAGGGATAAATAAAAAGCAAGTAAAGGAACCTGCTTTTTTATCATTTTTAAAGTTTAATGGAGATGGACAGGCGGATTTAGTTCATCATGGAGGGGTAGATAAAGCGGTTTGTGTTTATACTGGTGACCACTATCCGTACTGGGAAAAAGAATTGAATCAGGAACTTGTATATGGGGCTTTCGGTGAAAATATAACAGTAAGCGGAATGCGTGAAGAAGATGTTTGTATTGGTGACACGTTTCAACTCGGAGAAGCGATTGTACAAGTAACGCAGCCAAGACAACCTTGTTTTAAATTAGCGAAGAAATATAATATTCCAAAGCTACCATTATATTTTCAAGATACAGGATACACAGGTTTTTATTTTCGAGTATTAAAAGAAGGGTGGATATTACCGGTAGATACTTTGAAATTGTTGAGGCCTGATCCAAAAGGTGTGTCAATTTCGTTTGCGAATCGCATAATGCATAAAGAAAAACAAAACTCTGAAGGATTAAAAAGGATTTTAGAAGTAAATGCACTGTCTACTAGTTGGAGAAAGACGTTTGAAAAGCGTATTAGGGGTGAAGAAATAAGTACGAAGGAGCGACTTGAAGGAACAAAATAATAAGTGAATAATATTTTTATAAATGGTGCATTTCTATTAGTAATAAGTTAATTAGAAAGCACCATTTGTATATAATAAACTTATTAATATTCAAAAATCTTTATATGAGTTTATTTGACTTATTTTTAAATAGTCAAAACAAAAAATAAATTAGACTATTTTTTTATGTTTTATGATAATATATTGATTTGAAAGGCCTATTAT
>NZ_JBFPJI010000370.1:0-2987 GCF_040838205.1 Bacillus sp. S4 | reverse complement strand
ATTGAGTATTAAAATTTTAATCTAATTTACCTTTGCATAGATGCAGGTATCAGTTAGTTTTTTACCGTCAGCTGAAAGATCTTCATTACGTAATATCCCTTCAAGCTCAAAACCTAGTTTTTCAGGGATCGTACGACTTTTAGTGTTAGTAGATTCACATCTTATTTCAATCCTTCTAAATTTGAGTAACTGAAATCCAAGGTTTGTTAACTCACTTACTACCTCTGTCATATATCCATTGCCACTAAATTGCGTGTTAATCCAGTATCCAATTTCACATTTAGAAATTTTCCAATTAATTCCGTGAAGGCTAGCAGTTCCAATAAAATCATTAGTATCCTTATGATAGATAAGATAGCGAAAGCTTTCTCTTTTTAAAAAATCTATATGGGCATTTCTCAGGATAATTTCCGTTTCTTCAACAGTAGGGATTGACTGGAATAAAAGCAACCATTGTTTTAACTCATTAATTGAATCCTTAATAGCTTGGTGTACGACATTCCCGTCACCAGCTTGAAGTGGTGCTCGAAGAATTAGTCTGTCTGTTTCTATTTGTGACGGAACATCTAATAAAATAGAATTCATATCATTTCTCCTCTCGAAAACTTTAAATTATGACAGAATAAAAAAACTTTCACCCAAAAGAAATAATTCTTGAGGACGAGAGTTGCAATTTCGTGGTACATTATTATGATAAATAAATTAAAAAACACCCTATCTCACTAACAGGAGATCCCGTCACAGCATTACTATAAGTTATTACAGAACCGTGCGAAGCTCTTAGTCTCTTGATAGCAATACAGTAAAGCTTATCTCCCATAAAGGGCCTCCTGAAAATTAGTAAACAATAAATATATATTCAATTAATCACTTAGAAATCCCTTTTCACATATTGAAAACTAAACTGCCAGTTGGTACAAAAAAATGGCTACCGAAGCAGCCTTAGGTTATTCAACTAATGCATGCGTTAGTTGAATAAGGAATTATTATTTTTCATCTATTGGCTTCCAATTTTTATCTTTTGCATTTCTTAGCTTGATGGTGATGGGGTGGTACCCCTACTAGAAAAATTGTCTCCGCGTGAACGTGAAGAACTTGAAAAATTTAAAAAAGAAGCAATGGAAGAACCACCGGATTTCTTTGAATATATTCAGTCTATCGAAAAAGATAATAAATGATACATAATGCCTCCAACAGAATATTTATCAAATTGATAACACATGTATTCCTTTCGTTTTTTACAGAAATTGTAATGATGTAAGTATATGCATATAGAAGGGGAGGCATAGGTTCTATGAAAAATGTTAAGTTTTATGGGTTAATTCTAGCATTCATCTTGCTACTGGCAGCTTGTAGTAGTAATTCCTTTGAAGTTGAAGGATGATAAGAAGATTAAAAGTAAGTTAGAACAAACCGAAAATTTAAAGAAAGCGCAAGATGCTTTTGATAAACATAAAATCGGGAAAGCTATGAATAATGTTCAAAAGGCAAAAAGTGATGAAAATAAAGAATTAACAAAGTAATGCATTGCAAGGTGAGATTCAACAAGAATTTTTAGCTACATTTAATAAGCTGAACATGAATGATATTACTGGCGATGTAAAAGAAGCCCGTAAATCTTTAGATGATCTTATGGCTTGGATACAACAATCTGACCTATTGAAAGCTCAAAAGGATTTTGTTGATACGTTACCTGAAAAAGAAGCAAGTATCTCTAAACTAGAGGAAAGTAAAAAATAAAGAAAAGAGGTTGCCTAAAAGTAACTATTCAGCGACTTTTGGGACAACCTCTTCTTTTGGTTGTGGATTTTCAAGAAAGTTTAGAATAAAATAAAAATATAGCCATCTACCTATTATTCACTAATGAAAAGAAAAGGGGGTAGCGAAATGCAACTGAAGTATGGGAAGCACATTAATATATTATCTATTGTTCTAACTTTGTTCTCTTTTTCCGTAATTGTAAGTTTCTCTACCTGGTTGAGTGGATATTCAATTCCCGACCTTTCTACAATGCTTAAGGTAACAATGTGGAGTGCATTTATTCTTGGAATTATAGGGTTTAGACAAGAGAAAAGCGCACTAGCGATTATAATTATGGGAATATGTGCCTTTGCTCTAGTCGTTCTATATACTTATGCGGTTATAAGTTTTCTTGAGCATTAAACACCATGAAAAAGAAACGAACATTTTGTTCGTTTCTTTTTTTGGGGGCATTATAAAATTTTAACTTGATGGTGATGGGCGATACCCCTTCAAAGGAATCCCTCCTTTAATGTCGAAATATTTTGTTAAAATGAGAATCAAGGAGAGAGGAAAATGGATAAGGAATTTTTCAGCAAACATTTTAGTCTTGAAAAAGTTAGTGAAGGGATATACGTTGCAATAGCAAGAGAAGGCAGTGGTGCCGTAGCAAATGCAGGCTTTATTGATTTAGGAGATAAAACAATAGTTTTTGATACATTTAACACACAACAAGCTGCTGAAGATTTAAAATATATTGCAGAAAAAATAACCAATCGACCCGTGACATGGGTTGTAAATAGTCATTGGCATGGAGATCATATTCGAGGTAACCAAGCATTTAAGGAAAGTAATATTATTTCAAGTTACATATGAAAAAATGAAGGATATTCATCCATCGAGAATCAATAAGCAGAAAAATGATATACAAGGTCTAAGAAATTATATTCATTCTTTAAAAGATCAAATAAATCAAAACAATGACCCTAAGTTAAAACATCAAATAAACTTTCTAAGCGAATTGGAAGTTTCATTACCAACTTTGAAATTAGTTTTACCTCAAAAAACATTTTGTGATGCAGTTCTCTATATTCCAGAAGAGAAAGTAATATTCATGGGTGATTTATTATTTGTTGATTGCCATCCAACATTTTTTGAAGAATCGAATCCTGAGAATTGGATTCGCATTTTGGAAAAGGTTAGCGATATGGATGTTGAGATGGTAATTCCAGGACATGGTTCAATTG